>USHB01000154.1 GCA_900554395.1 uncultured Phascolarctobacterium sp. | reverse complement strand
TTTACGGTGATGTTGATATTGCCATTGTTGAAGCAGCAGCTATTAATTACGACGGCAGTATAGTGCTTGGACCCGGCGTCGGCAATATACCAATGTTTGTGAAACATGCCAAAAAAGTAATTGTTGAAGTAAATACCACAATTCCGTTGACAATGGAAGGCATGCACGATATTTACATTTGCCGGAAGCCCCTCGAAAGAAGGGAAATACCCATTTATAATGTTGGCGACCGCATTGGCTCGCCGTATTTGGAATGCGGGCTGGAACGCATAGCCTGTATTGTTGAATCGGATATAGTTGACCATGTGCGCAACCTGCATGAGCCGGATGCTGAAAGCATAAAAATAGCGGAGTACCTTGTAGAGTTTTTGGAAAACGAACAGAAACACGGGCGGCTGCCGCAGGAGATGCTGCCGATACAATCCGGCGTGGGCAGCATTGCTAACGCTGTTTTAATGGGGCTCAGCAAATCGAAGTATGAAAATTTAAAAATGTATTCTGAAATTTTGCAGGATGCAGTTTTCAGCCTGATAAAAATGGGCAAGGTATCGCAGGCATCAGGGTGCGCGTTTACGCCATCTCCCAATGTGTGGAAAATGTATAACGAAAATCCGGATTTATACCGCAAAAGCATAGTATTGCGGCCGCTTGACATCAGTAACAATCCGGAAATCATCCGCCGCTTGGGCGTAATTTCCATCAACACTCCCTTGGAATTTGATATATACGGACAGGCCAATTCAACCCATGTGATGGGGTCGCAAATGATGAATGGCATTGGCGGCAGCGGCGATTATATGCGCAATGGTTATCTTACAATTTTCTGCACGCCTTCAGTTGCAAAGGGCGGCAGCATTTCAAGCGTAGTGCCTATGGTAACGCATGCCGACCATACAGAGCATGATACAATGGTATTCATTACCGAGCAGGGACTTGCGGATATACGCGGGCTGTCGCCGGTTAAACGCGCCAAGCTGATTATAGAAAAATGCGCCCATCCTGATTATAAGGCGCAGCTTTTTGAATATTTGCAGCAGGCGCAAAGAAAAAATGCGCATATGCCTGTAGATTTAACGCACGCGTTTGATATGCAGGCACATTACGAAAAATACGGAACAATGAAAAAATAAGGAGGATTACCATGGATAAAGAAAAATTACAGCAGGGTTTGGCAGATTATGAGGCTAAAGTAGCCAAAGCAACGGCAAAATTCCCGGAACGCAGGGAGTTTGCGGCGCAGCGTTTATATACGCCGCTCGATACAGAAGATTTTGATTATGGTGAAAAACTTGGCTTCCCTGGGCAATATCCTTTTACCCGCGGCGTGCAGCCTACCATGTACCGTGGCCGTTTATGGACAATGCGCGCTTATGCCGGTTTTGCAACGGCAGAAGAAACCAATGCCCGTTATAAATATCTTTTGCAGGCAGGGCAGACTGGACTTTCCGTCGCTATGGATTTACCTACGCAGATTGGACTTGACAGCGACCACGAATTAAGCCACGGCGAAGTTGGTAAGGTTGGCGTTGCTATTGATTCACTGGCAGATATGGAAGCCTTGTTTGACGGCATTCCGCTTGATAAAGTAAGCACTTCCATGACAATAAACGGCCCGGCGGCTGTACTGCTTGCCATGTATGTTGCTGTTGCTGAAAAACAGGGCGTAGCGCCGGAAGCGTTAAAAGGCACAATTCAAAATGATATTTTAAAAGAATATATTGCACGCGGCACTTATATTTTCCCTCCGCGCCCCTCAATGCGTTTAATTACCGATACTTTTGAATACTGCTCTAAAAACATTCCCAAATGGAATACTATCAGTGTCGGTGCATACCATATCCGTGAAGCCGGCGCTTCCGAAGTGCAGGAAATAGCCTTTGCGTTTGCCAATGCTATGGCTTATATCGACGCGGCCATTAAAGCAGGGCAGAAAGTTGACGATTTTGCTCCCGGCATCAGCTGGATTTTTACAGCAGGGCTTGATTTCTTCAGCGAAGCTGCTAAATTCCGCGCGGCACGCCGTTTGTGGGCGCATATTATGAAAGAACGCTATGGTGCATCGGTGCCTAAAGCACAAATGCTGCGCGTGCATGTGCATACGGCTGGCAGCGTTTTAACTGCACAGCAGCCGCTTAACAATGTGGTGCGCATTACCTGGCAGGCACTCAGCGCCGTCTTGGGCGGCATTCAGTCTATGGCGTGCTGCGCTTATGACGAGGCCATTGCATTGCCGACAGAAGAAAGTGCAACCCTTGCCCTGCGCACTCAGCAGCTTTTGGCATATGAAAGCGGCGTGACCGATACCATTGACCCTCTGGCAGGCTCCTATTATGTTGAAAGCCTGACAGATAAAATTGAAAAAGAAGCCTATGAATATATTGATAAAATAGATAAAATGGGCGGAGCCGTGGCGGCTATCGAACAGGGTTACATGCAGCAGGAAATGGCCGCACATGCTTTTGAATATCAGCGCGAAGTTGAAAACGGGAAACGTGCCGTTATCGGCGTAAATAAATTTACCGATACTAAAGCACTGGCAGAACAGGAAGTGCTGACTGCCGATTTAAGCGTTGGTGAACGTCAGATTGCACGTTTACACAAAATGAAAGAAGGGCGTGACAACAACGCTGTTAAAGAAGCGCTCGCCAAACTGCGCGAAGCGGCCAAAGGCACGGAAAATCTGATGCCGTATCTTATTGAAGCAGTTAAAACTTATGCAACATTGGGCGAAATTTGCGGTGTACTGCGTGAAGAATTTGGCGAATATAAACAAAGCGGCAGCATGTTTTAAAATAAGGCAGGTGAACAGCTTATGAATGAAACGGCTCAGCTTGCAAAATTTACCGCAGAAATGAATTATGATAAATTGCCGCCGCAGGCAATAGATGCAGCCAAACAATGTATTTTAGACTGGCTTGGCGTAGCTTTGCGCGGTGCGCATGAAGAACCGGCAAAAATTTTGCGCAGCGTTGCTCTTAAAATGTGCGGCCAGGGCGAAGCAACCGTATTTGATGGCGGCAGCCTGCGCATTGACCCATGCAATGCGGCGCTTGTTAATGGCGCGGCATCACATACGCTTGATTTTGACGATTTGCACAATCCTTCTATTATTCATCTGGCAACAGTTGTTGTACCGGCAGCAATTGCAGTGGCAGAGGCTGAACATAAAAGCGGCAGGGATTTACTGACAGCGGTATGCGCTGGTTATGAAGCCGGTGCGCGCGCCGGTGAGGCGATTATACCGGAATCATATTTTTACTGGCATACTACCGGCACAGCAGGTATTTTTGGCAGTGCTGCGGCAGCGGCATCATTATTGGGCCTTGATGCCGGCAAAACGCTGATGTGCCTTGGCAGTGCCGGTACACAGGCTGCTGGTTTATGGGAATTTTTGAAAGAAGGAGCCATGAGCAAAGCGCTGCATTCTGCCAAAGCGGCCGGTGCGGGCGTATTTTCCGCATATTTGGCACAAAACGGCTTTACAGCCGCAAGCCATATTTTGGAAGGCGAAAAAGGTTTTTGCCGTGCGCTTGCCACTGAACCGCATCTGCAAAAAATTACAGAAAATCTTACTTATGAAGATTTAAAAATTCAGCATAATTCATTCAAACCTTATGCCTGCTGCAAACATGCTCATGCTGCTGTTTACGGGGCGCAGGTTTTGCGCGGGCACCATGGCATTGAAGTGCAGGACATTGCTGAAGTGGAATTAAAAGTTAATAATATTACGGATTTTCTTATCAATAATCCTAATCCTCAGAATGTGTATGGCTGTAAGTTCAGCATTCAATACTGCACGGCTGCCGCATTGGTTTATGGTTATGCCGGCGTTGATGAATTCAGTACAAAGGCACGCAATAATTTGGCAGTACAGCAGCTTATGGGCAAAATTAAAGTGGTAAAAGATGCTGAACAGGAAGCCATTAATAAAGAAAATCCTGACAAACTTGCTTCCAAAATAATAATTACGTTGAATGACGGCACTCAATATGCAATGCAGGTTGATTATCCCAAAGGCGACCCGGAAAACACGATGACATGGGATGAAAGCAAAGAAAAATTTATGGCGCTTACCGTGCCTGTTTGCGGAAAGCAAAAAGCCGAAGCG
>USHB01000153.1 GCA_900554395.1 uncultured Phascolarctobacterium sp. | reverse complement strand
GGCCAAGCCCAGCAAGAGCCCCATGAAGCGATTGCTGGTCAGGGTACTTAGGATTTTCTGCAATTTGCCGCCGGCCTGCTGCTCCAGGGCTTTTCCCATGAGATCCATGCCGAATAGGAACAGGGCCAGGCCGCCGAACAAGTAAAATACGTGGAAGATGTCCATTTCTGTCCTCCTCAACTTCTTGCAAATTTAACATCAAATTTTCGCATTTTTAACTATACAGGATTTTGCGCCGAGTTTCATCAAATCCATGTAAAATTTGAGAAAAAATAGCAAAAAGTGTCAGGGCCGGCCGGGAGTGCCGGAGACGGAAGCCTCCGAAATGGGGCGCAGCTTTTTCCGGTAGACCCGGCAGAAGAAGAAAAGCGTCACGATGATGCAGACCAGATCGGCCACTTGGAACGACCACCACACCAGCTCCAGCCGGTTGGACAGGGACAGGAGGTAGGCTACAGGCAGCAGGACCAACAACTGTCTGGCCAGGGAGACGATGGTAGCGTACAGGCCGATCCCCAACGCCTGAAATACCGCGCTGAGGACGACGCAGAAGCTGGCAATGGGGAAGCCCCAGCTGATGATCCGAAGCGCCTGACTGCCCATGGAGAGAAATGTGTCCGTGGGATGGAACATGGCCAGAAGAAGCTCCGGCGTAATTTGAAACACGGCAAAGCCGCATAGCATAAACAAAAATGCGCAGATGCAGCTCAGGACGATGCATTTTTGAATCCGCGCTGGTTTCCTGGCGCCGAAATTATAGGCCACGATGGGGACCATGGCGTTGGTCAGTCCGAAGACGGGCATGAAGATAAAGCTTTGCAGCTTGAAGTATGCGCCAAACACGGCAACAGCAGTAGAGGTGAAGCCGACCAGGATTTGGTTCATGGTGAAGTTCATGACAGAGCCGATGGCCACCATGACGATGGAGGGGATTCCGACAGATAAGATGGGCTTGAGGACGTCCCAATGCAGCCGCATAGACTGCCGGGAAAGGGTCACCTCGGGATTTTTGCGCAGATGGAATAGGAGAGCCAGGAAAAACGCCACAATTTGGCCGATGACGGTGGCGACGGCCGCGCCGGCGACGCCCATGGCAGGAATTCCCAAGCCTCCGAAAATAAACAGCGGGTCTAAAATAATATTCACTATACAGCCCGCCATCAGTGCAATCATGGTAACTTTCATATTGCCAACAGCCTGAAATATTTTTTCAAACGCCAGCCCAATCATAATTATCAGCGAAAAGCTGAACGCTATGTTGGAATAACGCACGCCCATATCAATAACAGTGGCGTTATCTGTAAAAGCCGCCAAAAACTGCGGCATAACGGCAATGCACAGCACCATCAGCACAATGCCGTGCAGAGCAGAAAGCGCCATGCCATGCACCGCCGCGCGGTTGGCAGTTTCGCCTTCACCTGCGCCTAAATAATAAGCAATAAGCGCATTAATACCTACGCCAAAGCCAATGCTTACCGCATTAATAAAGTTCTGCACCGGAAACACCAGAGATAGAGCTGTCATCGCCTGCTCACTGATCTTTGCCACAAAAAAGCTGTCTACAATGTTGTACAGCGAGTTTACCATCATGCTGATAACCATTGGCAGCGCCATGGAAGTTATCAGCGGCAGGACAGGTTCTTCTTTCATAAAATTTTCGTTCATAGTTACTTACCTCCAACAAAAAACCACACAGCGCCCGTTCAGGCAGCTGTGTGGCGAAAAATGGCCGAACCAGAAAAATCCACAACCGATTTTAGTATTTAACTGTATAAAAATATAACATAAGTATGCGCAACCTGTCAACACAATAAATTAAAACCCCGGCGCCGAAGCACCGGGGGCGGGGAGAATATAGCTGCTTAATTTGCAGCTTTGTCTGTATTTTTTAGTCCGAACAAAATCCCTTATTTTAGGCTGTTTTAATTTGCGCTGCCGGGCGCTTTTTTATTTTGCAGGTTCAGCTTCTGCCATGACAACATTTGTATCTTCTGCTCTGGAATTGCGTACCGAGAAGATAGAAGCTAAAAGCGAACCGGTGATTTGATGTACTACGCCGCCGATTGCGCCGGGAACTGCTGCCATCGCGGTGAAGTGCAGAGTACCGAGCGAGCAGGCAAGCGCTGCGTTCTGCATGCCTACTTCCAGCATAACGGTGGTGCACTGTGCTCTGCCCATGCCGGCACGTTTTGCAAGCATCCAGCCAAGGGCGTAACCGCCGAAGTTTTGCAGCACTACAACCAGAACCATTACCCAGCCAAGTTCAAGAATGGTATTGCCGTTTAAAGCAACCATAGCGCCCATGATGGAAAGTACGCTGAAGGCCGATACCAGAACAAGCAGTTTGGAATATTTAACAACGAGTGAATCGCCAACTGCCTTGTGAACAAGGATGCCAAGCACGATAGGAAGCAGGATTACCTGAGATACGGATTTAAGCATTGCCAGGAAGGAAACTTCTACCCACTGGCCTGCGAGCATCCATGTCAGGAACGGGGTAAGGATGGGTGCAAGCAGCGTTGTTGCCGTAGTAAGGCAAACAGATAAGGTAACATCGCCTTTGGCAAGATAAGTCATAACATTGGAAGCGGTGCCGCCCGGAGTAGTGCCGAGAAGAATCATGCCGATTGCAAGTTCAGGCGGAAGATTAAAGCCAACGGTTAAAACATATGCTAAAAACGGCATGATGGTAAACTGGCCAACACAGCCGAAGAATACTTCTTTGGGGCGTTTAAAAACTAAAGCAAAATCGCTGGCGCGCAAAGTCATGCCCATACCAAACATGATGACAGAAAGCAGCAGCACCGTTTGCGATGCAGCCCAGATAAACATATCCGGTACGAAAAACGCAACCACAACTACTGCAAATACGATGTAAGTAAGATATTTGCCTACGAATTCTGCCAATTTGTTCAATACACTCATTTTCCATTTCTCCTTTAATTAAAAATTTTGTTAATAACAAACCGGCGATTGTAAGCTTTTTACCAACAAAAAAGGCTTTGCCTCTTTTGTAAGAGACAAAGCCATATAGCTCTGCGGTACCACTCTTATTGCTGTAAAATAACAGCCACTTTATCAGCATCACCGAAAGTTTCACAACTGACGTTCAATGCCTGACGCTGTAACGGTCGTCCTCCGGCCGCGCTTACACAGGTTTACACCCTTCAGGCGGCAGCTCATGGGGGATTTTCATAAAGTGCTTTGATCTTATCTCTCAGCAAATGATAAGTTCTCTGGAATCTGGGCTGCTCTACTACTTTTCCCAATCAACGCAATTTGTTATTTGATGATGCTATTATAATAGGCATAAATAACAATGTCAACACTTTCGTTTTAAAATTTTTACATTTTTAATTTTTAACTCCAAAACAGTACAAAAAGTGTAACATGCTTTACAAATTAACAAATTTTCATGCGTTGAAATTTGCACGATGTCCACAGTTTATTTTTCTTCAGCGGCTTCCTGCCCGGCTTTATTTTTAGGCGGCTTTTTATTATATTCCTGCATTACAGCTTCCATATCGCCTTTCAGCCAAAGTTCTATGGCATCTGCCATTTTGCTTACGGCTTCTTCAATAAGGGGCTGCTCATCCTTGCCGAAACGGTGCAGCACATGGCCAATAACGGCCGATGCGTTGCGTGCAGGATGCCCGATGCCGATTTTAAAACGCGGAAAATCACCCGTGCCAAGATGCTGCTGAATGGATTTAATGCCGTTGTGCCCGCCTGCGCTGCCCTTACGGCGCACGCGGAGCTGCCCGCAGGGTAAATCAAGGTCATCCTGTATAACGGCAATGTCCTCCGGTGCAATATTGTAAAAATTGGCAAAAGCGCCCGCGGCTTCACCGCTTAAATTCATATAAGTCGTCGGCTTAATTAAAAATACTTTTTCGGGCGTGCGGTATTCGGCGCACATGGCATTGCGCTCGTTTTTCCAGTTTGTAATGCCCCAGCACTTTGCCAGTTCGTCAGCCACCATAAAGCCGATATTGTGGCGTGTGTTTTCGTATTCTTTGCCAATATTGCCAAGCCCTACAATCAGTTTCATAATTTCTCCTTAATGCAAAAATAAGGCCCGCCGCGCCTGCGGCAGGCCCTTTTGTTTT
>USHB01000152.1 GCA_900554395.1 uncultured Phascolarctobacterium sp. | reverse complement strand
TTAATTTTTACTGTCTTACAGTTCAATATTTTTAGCGTTGGCAAGAGTTTCTCTTGCTTCGGCAACCAATTTTTCCATAACTTCTTTGCAGGGCAGAATTTCATTAAGCACATTAAGGCTCTGACCTACAAGAACAGCGCCATGTTCAATGTCGCCGTCAACTGCGCCCATACGGTTGGTACCGGTAGCAAAATCATTCAGTTCCTGCTGAGGAGCGCCGGCACATTCTTTGGCAAGGTATTCTTTGGTAAATTCGTTTTTCAGGCAGCGTACTGCGTTGTTGCGGCTGAAACCGGTAACTGCGGAATCGGTATCGGTAGCATCAATAATTGCCTGTTTTGCACGCGGATGAGTCGGGCATTCAGTAGTAAGAATGAAACGGGAACCCATCTGTACACCATCAGCGCCCATTAAAAGAGCAGCAGCAATGCCGCGGCCGTCGCTGATGCCGCCTGCAACAAGCACAGGTACGTTTTTAACCAACGGCAGAACATTGGTCATCAATGCCATGGTGGTCTGCTGGCCAATATGGCCGCCGCCTTCCATGCCTTCAATTACCATTGCATCAACACCGGCTGCTTCAACACGTTTAGCAAGTTTTACATTCGGCACAACCGGAATAACTTTAATGCCTGCGCTGTGCAGTTTTTCAATATGAGGTACCGGGTTGCCTGCGCCAAGGGTTACAAAAGCAACCTTTTCTTCGCAGACAACTTCAATAATTTCATTTACATTGGGAGCCATCAGCATCAGGTTTACGCCAAACGGTTTATCGGTTAAAGTTTTGCATTTCTGAATTTCGGCTTTAGTCCATTCGGTAGTACGTCCGCCGGTAGCAATAATGCCGGCGCCGCCTGCGTTGGAAACGGCAGCAGCCAGGTTAGCGTCACTTGTCCATGCCATGCCGCCCTGAATAATAGGATATTTAATGCCTAAAAGTTCAGTAATTTTAGTTTTCATTATATCAACACCTCTTAATCAAATTTTATGTATACATTATACTATATTGCGGTTATTTTTGCCATACACGCTTACAACATTATCGTTTTTTACAAAAATAGCTGTATGGGCAGCTATGACAATAACCGGTGTGGCAGTCAAAATCCTGTTCGTTTTCTTTACTGAAAATATTTTTTAAATCATCTGCAATCTGGCTCATATCAAATTCATCAGGCAAGGAAAAACTTACGCACCCGCGTAAAAAATGCAGTTCGGCAGTTTTTACAGGCATTTTAAACATTTTTTCAGCGGCAGCTTTATACAGCGCAAGCTGATATGCATAACCTTTTTGCATTTCCTGCGGAACCTGCCCCGTTTTATAATCAATAATCCGCAAAGTGCCGTCATCATTATAAACTATATTATCTATATAGCCATGGCAATTTGCATTGATGCCATATTCTTCAAGCAGCGGCAGATTAAACTCAGTTTCGTGAAGCTGCCTGAGATTCAATCCGGGATATAAACTGCTTTTGAGATAATTGTTAAGCAGTTTTTCCGCTTCATCCAAATTGCCAACCGCAACATTATTGTTATATGCTGCCTGCATTAACGCTTTTTTGGCATCGCCGTTATATTTTTCAAGTGATTCATGGATTAACGTGCCTAAAGTGCGCGCATCCATGCCGGTGTTGCCATCAAATTCAGGCTCCACCACCGGCATTTGCAAAATGTAGTGGTAATAATAACTGCGCGGGCAAATTTCATACTGCTGCAAAGATGATGCTGAAAAACTTTGCTGCCATGCATTTCCATAAGCAGCAAGAGGTTTAATATTTTTTTCTGCTGCTTCCGTTATTTCAGCGTTTACAGATTCTTTGGTTAATTGTTCCGGTGCGGCGATATCAGCAGCATCAAGCACTGTAAAAGCAATGCCTTCATATCCGGCTAAAATAGCCTGCAAGGTTTTAAACCATTTGCCTTTATCGTTTTTTGTTTTGGTTACTCCAGATAAAATAAGCCTGTCTTTGGCGCGAGTAACGGCAACATAAAACTGGCGCTGCTTTTCAGCATCATCCAAAGCCTTATTTATTTCCGCAACTTTTTTAAATACGCTGCTTTCGCACAACTTGCCATTAACATCTGCTTTAATGCCTAAACCTATATCTTTATTAAAACGGATGGCATTTTTATCAGATTGCGCAGATGAATCCAGTGAAGGCAGAATAACTGTCGGAAATTCCAGTCCCTTTGATTTATGGATGGTCATAATGGTAACAGCTTCACGCATGTTGTCGATTGGTGCCGATGCTTCCCGCGCTTTCATTGTGCGCAATTTTTTAACGTAATTTAAATATTCACGCAGTCCGCCCTGATGCCGCAGACAAAAATCACCGGCCAGACTGAATAATTTTTTTACATTGGCAAGCTGTTCTTCACCATCGGGCTGTGCTGCTAAAATAGCATTAAGGTTCAATGCACCGGCGATATATGTTAATAAATCTGTCAGCGGTAAAGCTGTTGCTGCATTATAAATAGCTTTTAAAACTCCGGCACAATATTCAAGCTGTTGTGCTTTGTTTGCATTTAAACAATCATGCCAGGCATTATTTTGTAAAAGCTGCCACAGGCTTTCATAACTATCGTGGCTATCCTGTAATTTAAAAAATAATTTTGTGATGGTTTCATCATCGACTGCAAAATACGGCGAACGCAATATGCCTGCAAGTTCCAAATCGCGGCGGCTGTCAGCACAGAAAGTCAGCAAATTAATAATATCAATTATTTCCTGCCGCTCATAAAAGCCCTTGCCATCCACTACCATGCAGGGGATGCCGGCACTGTTCAGCGTATTTTCGTAGCGGCCTACGTTAGTCATTGCACGCAGCAGAATAACAATATCGCTGTAAGGCGTACCATTTTCATGCATGGTTTTAATTTTCTGCGCTATGGCACAGGCTTCTGCCTGACGCGGTTCAGCCTGTGCAGTTTCGGCATCATGGTTTATAATAAGCATTTCCGGCAGCAAAGCACTGCTGCGGTTAGCCTTTAAGGCTTCAAAAAATACATCTTTGCTTTCATCAAGCCCCAACAAAGCCGGAAAAGTTTCATTGCATAAATCAAGTATTTTATCTACTGTGCGGAAATTATCATCCATGGAAATGTTAGTACCGCCGCTTGCAGCAATATCGCGCCGCACTCGTGCAAATACATTAACATCCGCCCCGCGGAAACGGTAAATTGATTGTTTGGGGTCGCCAACTATAAACAGTTTATTGCCTGTCAGCACATTTTTATCATCGCCGCAAAGCAGATAAACAATTTCCCGCTGGCGTTCGTTAGTATCCTGAAATTCGTCAACCATAATATATTTAAAGTTTTGCTGGTATTTATGGCGTATATCCGGCGAATTTTTTAAAAGCCGCAAGGCAAGATTTTCCAAATCATCAAAACCAATTAAGTTCTGCTCTGTTTGCAATGTTTTAATGTAATCCGTGCAGTCCTGTAAAACCTGCTGCCAGCAACTGGCAAGTTCCTGTGCGCGTTTATCAATCACACTCTGGTATAAAGTGTTTAAAGCCCCCTGCGCATCAGCAACAATTACTTTATCTTTGGCGCTTTTAGCCATACTGTTAATATATTTGTCAAGCACAGCCTTGTTTTCTTCTGCTGTAAAATCTCGCACAGCATCAACAACGGCAGTTTTATTTTCCTGCAAATTCAAAAGTTTAGAATAATGCTTTTTGCTGCTGGGTTTAACCACCGTGTCAATACCGGCAATAAGTTCATCAATAAGCTGTACAAGTTCCATCTGTTTATCATGCACTGTATTTTCGTCAACTTTATACAGCGCAGCCAAATTACCAAAGGCTAAAACTTCATCAACCTTAGTGTAAATTGTGTTTAACTGCTCTTTAAAGCCGTCTATGCCATAAGCACGTACCAAAGTTTCCACGTCAGCATTATGTTCTGCCAACGCTTTTTTTATGTAGTTAAAAATGCCGGTTTCCAAAAACTCCGTCATATCATTTTCTTCGGCCACATTAAAAGAAGGGTCAAGTTCTGTTTCAACAGGATTTTCTTTTAAAATGCCGTTGCAAAAGCCGTGTATGGTACTGATACGCGCCTGATCAAAATTCTGCCGCTGCTGATGCCAGAAACTGCGGTTTGCTGTATCTTCTTTTTCCAATTCATACAGGCGTTTGCGGATTCTCTCTTTCATCTCGCCAGCAGCCTTGCGGGTAAATGTTATTGCCAGTATTTCTTTAGGCATAACGGCCTGCTGCGGATTTTTTATGCCCTGCGCAAGTATATTGATAAAACGTTCTACCAAAACGCGGGTTT
>USHB01000151.1 GCA_900554395.1 uncultured Phascolarctobacterium sp. | reverse complement strand
CGGAGTCAAATCATATTTTTTAAGGTAACGGTATAAAGTTACACGGCTTACATCCAGCATGCCGGCAAGTTTACTGATATTGCCGCCGGAAGATTTCCATGCCGCAATAAAGGCATCCTTATCGTACTTCCATGATTTTTCCAAAGTTTTATCGCCGGGCAGCCTGATATTTTCTGCTTCAATAATGCTACCGGGAGTATGGAAAAATGCCTGTTCAATAACGCCCTGCAGTTGTTTGATGTTGCCGGGCCAACTGCAGCTTTTCAAAAGTTCCAGCGCTTCCGGAGAAAGACGTTTGGGAGATAAATTATGCTGTGCAGACATTTCTGCCAGAATATGCGCAGCGATAACTTCAATATCCTTGCTGCGTTCACGCAGAGGCGGAACGCGGATAGTAGTATCCAGAACCAGCTCATAAAGCGCGCGGGAGAACAAACCTTTATCCGCCAGTCGTTTCAGATTGGAATCACACGCAGCAATTACGCGTACATTAAGTTTTTTACGCAAGCCGGTTTCTTTATTAATCAATCCGTTCTTCAACGCATCGGCAAGCTTATCGCCCATTTCCACCGGCAGTTTTTCCACTTCATCAAGGAAGAGCGTACCGCCCATGGAAAGTTCCAGTTTGCCTGCCGTAGGCTGATGGTCGCCGTCCTCGCTGCCGAAAAATTCTTCTTCCAGCATGCTGATAGGCGCATTGGAACATTTAACCACAATAAGCGGAGCAGCAGCACGCGGGCTTGCCTGATGAATGCCGTGCGCCAGGCGCTGCTTGCCGGTACCGGGTTCGCCCTGCAAAAGAATATTATTGTCGCTGCGGGCAATGCGCGATGCTTTATGCTGCAGCGCAAGGAACTCGCTTGTTTCGCCAACCATACTGTACAAACTGTAACGGGAACTGTAACCGGTTGCATGAGCAATAGTTGTTTTCAAATCCTCAATGCTCATGCTCATTACAAGCGCGCTTTCAATTTCGCTGCCTACTTTAACCGGCATAACGGTTGTAATATCTTCGTAGGTGCGGTCCTGCGTAATCCAGGTAATTTCACGGCGGTGCGTAGGAGTACCCTGCAATGCCTTTTTAATTGGAATATGCTCATAGTTCAGGAACACATCTTCCAGATTATCTTTGCCTTCCAGACGGCGTTTGGCATTGCTGTTGCAGTATTTCAGCTTTTCATCCTGGCCAATCCAGTAAACGGCAACGGGCAGTTCCTCCATCATCATTTTCTGGATACTCCAGTATTCCAGCATTTTCAAATGCTGCTCAATAGCATATTTCATCGTCAGCAGCAGCGATAACAAAAGGTCATAAGGCAAATCGTTCTGGTCCAGCGAGAAGAAAGAAATAATATAACGGATTTTGCCGTCAACGCATATCGGCGCGCTGCATGCATCTCCGGAATGGCTGTCTTTAATCCACATTTCCGGGCCGAACATTAAAAACGGCACATTATGTTCGCGCGCAATGCTGATACTGGAAGTGCCAACATCTTCTTCCAATACGCGCATGCCCTGGATATCCTCAATCACACGCTGGAAGAACGGCAAGGCATAGTTTTTGATAACATAACCGTCTTCATCAATCAGCAGCATGCTTAAATTATGAATGTTAAAATGCTGCTTGCTCTGTTCATACAAGCCGTCTACATATTTTACGATAAATTCGTGCGTTTTCTGATGTTCAACAATTTCCTCACGGCTCAGTTTATTAATTTTCGGCATCGTTTCATGCGGAAGTTTCATTTTGCGGCAGCGCTGCCACGATTCCGCTACCCACGGATGCACATTAGGGTCAACAACGCCCTCCTCCATAAATTTTTTATAATACAACGCCAGTTTTTCTTTATTGCGCCTTTCGCGTATCATTAAAGCTCCCCCTTATTTTCAAGCTGCTTCGCCGTTTTCAATCAAAACACGGCGAGCTCCGTAATAATGCGATTTCCAGTAATCGCTGTTCAGCGAATCAAGCACTACACCGCGTGAAGATGACGCCGTCCAGAACTTGCCGTTGCCGGCATAAATTCCAACATGCGATGCACCTGCGGCATAAGTTGTGAAAAATACCAAATCGCCCGGTTTCAGTTTGCTTTTTAAAACAAAAATCCCGTCCAACACCTGCGCATCTGCAGTACGCGGCAATTTAGCATCATGCTTGCCAAAAACATACTGCACATAAGCAGAACAATCAAAGCCTTTAGGCGTTGTACCGCCGAATTTATAGGGAACGCCCTTATACTTGGCAGCCGTTTTCACAACATCTTTGCCGCGCACATCCGGAATGCCCTCCATTTTAAAAGCCTCCCACGAGATTTTATTATAAGTTTTGTTATCCAGCTTGCCGCTTTTTTTCAGCCCGTGTTCCTTCTGGAATTTTTTAATGGCCTCACCGGTTTCTTTTGTCATGCGCCCGTCTTTGCGGTCAACATCATATCCCAAAAGTTCAAGTTTTTGCTGTGCCACCGTCAGTTTCCAATCACGCGCAGGCGCTTTGGTTTTGCTTTTGGCCAGCGCCAGCGAAGGCAAAAGGCATATTACGAGCAGGCAGGAGATAAATATAAGCCAGTTTTTCCGCTGCATAACAGTCCTCCTTTCGTTCAGTAAAACTGCATTTTAACAAATAAAAATTGCAAAACATTACAAAACTGCAAAATCGCTTTTAAAATAAGCAACTTATAATACACTTTTCGAGTATATTATATCGCATTTAACAGTTTTTGAAAAATATTTTTTAGCGTCCTGCGCAAAATTTATATGCAGTTTGCACCTCCGCACAGTTTGTGCTACACTAAACACGAGGTTATATTATGCTTAAAAAACTTTTACTGATACTTTTAATAATTTTCATACCGTTACTAAGCGCCTGCAAAAACGAAACTACCAAACCCCTTCTCGGCAGCGGCGAAGTATTCTTTACAGTTTATGACATCACCGCACCGGCAAACGGAAAAATTCTGGGGCTTATTTTGGAAAAAGGCGACCGCATAGGCAAAGAACAGCCGCTGTTCGCCATAGATGACCAGCAGCTCACCGCTGAAATCAAACAGGCTGCCGCCGATGCCGCCCGCGCAGAAGCAACGCTGAAAACAATGCAGGGCAAACAAAACAGCGGCGATAATGCAGCAGCTATTGCCGCAGCACAGCAGCAATATGAACAGGCCGCCGCGCAGGAAGCAAAAATGGCATCACTGTATAAGCAGGGAGCTATTGCCCGCCGTCAGTATGAAGCAGCATCTGCCGCCAAAGCAGCAGCACAGGCAGCGTTGGATGCAGCTCACGGCACCGGTTCTTCATCTAACGCATCACCGGAAGATATAGCGCAAAAAGAAAAAGAAGTACAGGAACTGCAAAAAAAATATAACGTTCTTCTGCAACAACAGCTTGCGCTTGAAGAAGAAAGTCCCTGTACCGGCATAGTAACTGAAAAATATCTCCATGCCGGAGAAACAGCCGCCGAAGACCAGAAAATACTTAGCATCCGTGCTTTGGAAACATGCACCGCAGTTATAAAAATACCTGCCCAGTCAGCGCAAAACCTGAAAGCAGGACAGAAAATAACAGCCCGGGCAGAAAGCCTTAACAAAAATTTCAGCGGCACTATTGCCAAAATTGAAGGCGAAAACGCAACGATAAATATCGACAACACATCGCTTGATTTACAAGACGGCATGAAAGTAGACATCACTGTAAATTAACAAACGCACACTGCCGTTATATGTTATAATAATTATAACCAAGCAACAAAGGGGGAACTTACTATGGCATTACTTGATAAAATTGGTGAATTTGCAAAAATAGCAGCCAACAAAACCGAAGAAATTACCAAAACCATCGGCGAAAAAGCCGAGGCCGCTATGGAAATCCAAAAACTTACTTCCCTTGTAGGAAAAGAAGAAAGCAAAATTGAAAATACCTATAAAAAAATCGGCAAAATGGTTTGGGAAAAATCCCACACCTGCGAAAGCATGCCGGAAATCTTTAAAGAAGAATGTGAAGCAATTAACGCCAGCCTGGCAGTTATAGAAGACCTCAAGTTTAAAATTGCCAATATTAAAGCAACCGCCTTTAACGGTGAAGAACCTAAAGTAACATGCCCCAACTGCGGCGCACCTGTCAGCGTAAGCGCCAAATTCTGCGGCGAATGCGGCAGCAAAATGGAACATGTCGAAACCGCCAAAACCGTTGAAGCAGAAGTTGTAGCCGAAAGTGCAGAACATAAAACCGAAGCTGAGGCAGAAGTTGAAGTAATTGCTCCGGAAACAAAACCCGAAGAAGAAAAACCGGCAGATGCCGAAACTGCCAAAACAGAAGAAGCAAAACCAGAAGTAAAATAAAAAATCAGCGTACAACAT
>USHB01000150.1 GCA_900554395.1 uncultured Phascolarctobacterium sp. | reverse complement strand
TTTTGCTTTCGTATCTTGCATAGTAAAATCCGTTGTTGAAAGATTAGAAAAAATTTATAAAAAATTCAGTTCTTTTTGTAAATAAGTTTGTGCAATTTTATATAAAAGTAAAACTGTAAGTACTAAAACTTAAAATATGTCTATGAAATACCCCCCCCATTTTCTCCCTTTAGAGGAAACAAAAGTTTTTGCAAATTGCGGAAAGGCTTTATATTAATTGACGCTGTGCGAAATTTAAGATAAAATTAGATTAAATAATATTAAAATATTTACGGGCTTGCAAAGCTGAAAATGCGGCAGGCTGTTTTGTGCTATGCAAAATGGGGAGTGAAAGCTGATGAAAAAAGTATTAACTGTAACAGCGGCATGCCTGTTGATAGGCAGCCAGGCGTTGGCGCAATCGCCAATACCAACGTTTGATAAAGAAGCGGTTACCACACATCCTTATAACCGCACAGGCCAGCAGGATGTAATAAGCGGCGATGAAATGCCGCAGGGAGAATACCGCCCGGGCAACACGGGCACGGAAGAAGAACCTGCCTTTTATGTAAGAACCATTACCATAACAGGTTTTGAACTGCCAGATAAAGTAGGGCGCTTGCAGGCAATTTTAAATAAATACCAAAAGCGCAGCGTTAAAGTTGCAGAACTTAACACGCTGACGGCTGAAATTACAACTTATGCCAAAGAATGCGGCTATACCGTAGCGCAGGCCGTTGTGCCTCCGCAGGAAGTTGCAGGCGGCAACTTGCAAATTAAAGTATATGTTGCTGAATATGACCAGGTGCAGCTTACGCAAAACACCACTGACGTTGCGGATAAAGTATTGAACAACTATCTCAGCGGGCTGAAACATGGCAATACCATTACCGACAGAAAACTTGAAGATGCCATTAACAACCTTAATGACCTGCCTGGCGTGCAGGCGCGCGCTGTGCTTAAACCGGGCGGCGAACCGGGCACAACAAGCCTTGATGTTGAAGCAACGCGCAGGCCGGTATGGAATAACTATGTGTTTGTGGATAACGGCGGCGGCTACTGGAGCGGACGTTATCGCTACGGCTTTAACACCGAAATTAATAACCCTGGCGAAATAGGCGATAAATTTATTTTAAACGGCATGCTTTCCAGCCACGATGTTAAAAACTACGGCATCCGTTACGAACTGCCAATCGGCAGCCGCGGCACCCGTGTGGGTGTGGCTTACAGCCAGAGCAGTTATGAAATGAGTACCAACAGCTTGTATAATACGCTCGGCAAATCAAAAGGCGTCAGCCTTTATGGCATGACGCCTGTTTACCGCGACCGCTCTAACCGTATCACTGCTATTTACGGTTATGACCATCGTGATATTGAAGATGAACTGCGCTTTAGTGTTAATGAACTCGGGCGAATGAAAACCGAGAAAAACGCCGATGTATGGCATATCGGCATCAGCGGCAGCCAGTATAACGTAAACCAGTTTACGCAGTACAGCTTAATTTACTGGTACGGCGATATTGATACCGAAGGCATAAACGCTTATTACGATGGCGGCTACCACAAACTGACCGGTGATTTGTTGAATATTTGGTATGACGGCGACTGGAACTACCGCATTAAAGCCAGCGGGCAGCTTGCCAACCGCGCACTGGATGGCAGTGAACAATTTTACCTTGGCGGCATTAACGGCGTGCGTGCTTATGGCGCAAGCGACGGATACGGCGACCTTGGTTACTTGGCAACTGCGGAAATCCGTCGTGCAACCGGCATTGAAGGACTGGAAGCGGCTGTGTTTATTGACAGCGGCGCTGTTAAAAATAAAGCAGATGGTACCATGGACCACCTAGCAGGCTGGGGCGTAGGCTTGCGCTATGCAAAACCGGGCGACTGGTATGCCCAGCTTGATTACGCCCGCAAAATTGATGCGCGCCCCGACCGCATTGAACGTGATGACCATGACGGCAGGCTGTGGTTCCAGCTTTACAAAATGTTCTGATTAATATTTATAAATATGTTAATGAAGTTGTGAATTAATATTACGGAGGGTTTAAAAGTGAGCAAACATAAAAATCTTAAACGTAATTTATTGATATGCCTTTTGGCAGGTTCGGCAGTAATGTATACCCTGCCGCTGCACGCAGCAACCAGCGTAATAGCAAATAACACGCTGCCTAGTGGTGGTAGTGTCATAGCTGGCGATGTTCATATACCGGAATGGGCAAAACCCGGTGGAACTAATCCAGCCGGAAATCTTGAAATGAATATTACCCAAACCAGCCAAAATGGTATTATCAAATGGAACGATTTTAGTATTGGTGGTAGTGCTACGGTTAATTTTAAAGGACCTCAAGATGGTTATAATACGCTAAATTACATTAACAGTGGTAATGTTTCACAAATTTATGGCACTATCAATGCCAATAATAACGGCAATATTTTTATTGTTAATACAGCCGGCGTACAGATTGGACCCAGTGCACAAATTAATGTAGGCAGTTTATATGTATCTAATAAAAATTTAGATAATGTTGATTGGGAAGCAATAAATAATGTAAATCCTGATATTAACAGTATAATGGGGCAAGGCACGACCGGTGACGCTGCTTTAATGAGCCTTGGCAACATTAATTCCAATAAAGTAACCTTTGAAGGCAATGGGCGCATCGTTATCGATAGCGAACGTATTAAAGATGTTAACGGTGATGCTGTAAATAATAATTTTGAAATACATACCAATGATGCTAATAATGTCATTATCGGGTATGAAGCATATAATGCCGGTGGTAAAAAAGGGACTTATGAAGATAAAGATAAAACATTTAATAATGTATATTTAAATGGTTCTACTACTGCAAGTGACGTTAAAGGCTATATGTGGGTAGAAGATGTTGAACAACTACAAGCTATCAACACAAACCTTACTGGCAACTATGCGCTGAGAAATAGTATTGATGCGACGAGTACAGAGCAAAAGCATTTTACTTCTATAGGCAGTGATAACAATGCTTTTAAAGGGAAATTTGACGGAATTGACTATAATATTTTTGGATTGAATGTTGATAACGGTAATAAATCTAACACAGGTTTGTTTGGAGAAACAAATGGTGCTACTATCAACAATGTTACATTGGTTGGTGGTAAAATTACTGGGGGAAATGATACAGGAGCATTAGTTGGTCATGCTATTGATTCAACTATTACTAATGTTGTTAATAGTGCAGAAGTTAATGGTGATATAAATGTTGGTGGACTTATTGGTGCCTCAACAAATTCTATAGTTGAGAATGCTATAAATACAGGCAGTGTACATAGCAATGGTGGCAATGATAACAAAGGTGGTAATGTTAGCAGTGTAGGCGGCCTTATTGGCAGTATGACTAACAGTCAGTTAATCGGCAACAGCTACAACCTCGGCAACGTGTCCGGCAATGGATACAACGTTGGCGGGTTAGTTGGCCATGCCGTAAATTCTGTTATTGGTAATCCTTCTGAAATAGATGGAAAACCTGTTGAAAATGTTCAAATTGTTTACAATCGCCTTGACGTTACCGGCGCTTACAATGTTGGCGGCATTGTCGGCAATATGGAAGGCACCATTGTACAAAACGCCGAAAACAGCGGTACCGTAACGGCAACGGGATTTACAAAGGGAGAATATACTTACCACACTGGTGAAAATGGTGTTAGTTTTGATGAAAATAAAGATCCTGTGTACGATGATCCCCAAAAAAATATGCCATATGGCACAACGATAACACCGATAAAGAACGAGGAAGGTGATATTATTATTGGCTATACTGCATCTGTAGATGTTAATGTTGCTAACGTTGGTGGCATTGCCGGTACTTCATCTAAAAGTAGCATTGAAAATGTAACCAACAGCGGCAATGTCAGCAGTGCTTTAAAAAATAGTAAAGATAATACATATCAATACTATACTGCTGGTAATGTAGGCGGTATTGTCGGCAGTGCTGTTGATACTAATATTACCAATGCAACCAACCGTGAAAACGAAGTGCGCGGCGCACATAATGTAGGCGGTGTAGCCGGCTATTTTGGTAATAGTAATGACGCTGATACTGAGCCTTATACTATTACTACTGGTATTAATGATGGCGGCGATATTATGGCAACTGGCGCGCGTTATACTGATGAATATACTGATGTCTTTGTAAAAGAACGTGTACGTCCAAAATATAGCGGGGATGATGGTGGTAATAGTGAAGAGTTCATCATAGGCAATATAGGCGGTGTAGCCGGCTATATGGATGGTGATAATGTATTTATTACACAAAGTGCCAACCGTGGTACCGTACATACAGAGGAAATTGCCAATCCAAATAAACCGTTAGAAATTAATCAGGCTGCCAATGTA
>USHB01000149.1 GCA_900554395.1 uncultured Phascolarctobacterium sp. | reverse complement strand
GCAGTAAGTTTGGAAGAAGCTATATTTATGTTTTTCAAAAAGCTGGCTTACAGACCACTGGTTGTAAATGCGCAGAATGGTTTCTGCCAAAATCGGCGCAATGGAAAGCACTTTAATTTTTGGGTGCTTTTTAGAAGGTGGCAGCGGAATGGTGTTGGTTACAACAACTTCCGTAATATCAGACTGTGCAATACGGCTTACAGCCGGGTCTGTCAGGATAGGATGCGTGCAGCAGGCGTAAATTTCTTTAGCGCCGAATTTTTTAACAGCTTTAGCTGCTTCTACAAGCGACCCTGCCGTATCAATCATATCGTCAACAAGCACTGCTGTTTTGCCTTCAACATCGCCGATAAGGTTCATAACCTCGGCAACACCGGGTTCCGGACGGCGTTTATCAATAATTGCCATACCGCAGCCAAGGCGTTCTGCCATTGTGCGGGCACGGCTTACGCCGCCAAGGTCAGGAGATACAACAATGAGGTCCTGCAAATTTTTGCTCTTAATGTATTCTGCCAAAATAGGCTGGCCGGGCATATGGTCAAACGGTACGTTGAAGAAGCCCTGAATCTGTGCAGCATGCAGGTCGATAGTAACAACGCGCGTAATGCCGGCAGTTTCCAGAAGGTCTGCCATTAATTTAGCGGTAATAGGTTCGCGGCCGCGGGCCTTGCGGTCCTGGCGCGCATATCCGTAATAAGGGATAACTGCGGTAATATGTGCGGCGGATGCACGTTTAAAGGCATCTGCCATAATCAAAAGTTCCATTACGTTATCGTTAACGATAGGGCCGCAGGTAGGCTGAACAATAAAAATATCCTTGCCGCGTACGCTTTCGTTAATCATAACCTGTACTTCGCCGTTGTTAAAGCGGTTAATAACGGCATCGCCAACGGTAGTACCAAGATTTGAAGCAATCTCGCGTGCTAAATCGGGGTTGGCATTACCGGTAAAAATCCTCATTCTGCTCTCATCTGACAACATGGTCGTATCCCTCCAAGTATGTTTGAGTAGTATTTATGGGTATTCCGAAAACCTTACAGATATAGTATACAACTTTTTACACAGTTTTAACAAGTAGTATAGCGAAATTTATCAGTCTTCGCGCTGTTTTGCCGCCCAGCCTTCAATGTTTTTCTGTTTGGCGCGGGCAATGGCAAGGGCATCCTGCGGCACTTCTTTGGTAATGGTGGAACCTGCACCGACATAAGCGCCTTCGCCGATGGTAACGGGAGCAACAAGGTTGCTGTTGCAGCCGATAAACGCATCGTTGCCAATGGTGGTGCGGTGTTTTTTCTTGCCATCATAATTAACCATAATGCAGCCGCAGCCGATGTTTACACCGCTGCCTATATCGCTGTCGCCGATATAGGAAAGATGCGGCAGTTTGGTGCCGTAGCCGACATGAGAATTTTTAACTTCGATAAAGTTGCCGATTTTAACTTTTTCTTCCAGAACGGTATCGGGGCGCAGATGTACATAAGGCCCCATTACAACTTTATTTTTAACAACGCAGTCATGCCCGTAGGTAAACTGCATTTCAACTTCATTGCCAACTTTTACATTGGTTAAACGCACGGAAGGCCCTATTACGCAGTCTGTGCCAATTTCGGTTGCGCCTTCCAACCAGGTATAAGGGTAAATAACTGTATCGTTGCCAACCGTTACGTCCTCGCCGATAAAGGTGCTGGCAGGGTCCATAACAGTTACGCCGCTGTCCATCAGTTTGCCAAGTACGCGGGTGCGCAGTTCGGCTTCCGCTTCGGCAAGCTGGCGGCGGCTGTTTACGCCCATTACCATGGCATTATCCGCAGTAACAGCAGCGCCAACTTTTTTGCCCATGCCGTTTAATTTTGCCAAAACGTCAGTCAGGTAATATTCTCCCTGCGCGTTGTCATTGGTCAAGGTATGCAGCACTTCAAACAAAAGCGGTGCTTCAAAGCAGAAAATACCGGTATTGATTTCGGTAATGGCTTTCTGTTCTGCATTGGCATCTTTTTCTTCCACAATGCCTGCCACATTGCCTTCGGCATTTCTGATAATGCGGCCGTAGCCATACGGGTTGGGCATAATCGCCGTTAAAACGGTGGCAGCAGCGCCGCTGTTTACATGTTCTTCGTAAAATTTACGCAGTTCATCCGCATCCAGAAGCGGAGTATCACCGCACAGCACCATTACCGTGCCGCAGAAATCTTTCAGTTCGTTTTCTGCCTGCATTACGGCATGGCCGGTGCCAAGCTGTTCTTTCTGATATACGCTTACCGCCTGGCTGCCGATAAGTTCGTTTACCATATCGGCGCAGTGCCCGGTAATAACCACTTTTTTGGCGGCGCCGGCACCGTCTGCGGCATTCAGCACTCTCTGCAGCATGGCTTTGCCGCCAACTTTATGCAATACCTTCGGTAATTTTGATTTCATACGGGTGCCCATGCCGGCAGCCAAAATTACAGCAACAAGTTCAGACAATTTCCAATTCCCCTTTTCTTATTTTTTCTTGCGTTCAGCACTTTCAAGCATATCTTTAAGCAGTGTATGCTCGGCGTTTTCCATATGGATGCGCGCTGCGTTCTGAGCCCTGTCCACATCATGTGCGGCGATGCTGTCAACCAGCGTGCGGTGTTCTTCCATAGTGTTACGCAAACGTCCGGGATACATCATCGAACGGCGGCGGATAACGGTAATCTGCTCGCGCAGGTTGTTAATAATGCCCGCCAGGCGCTGATTGCGGCTTGCTTTATATAAAACATCATGAAAAGCGGTATCTATTTCTACAACTTTTTCAATATTGCCGTCTTCAATATGCTGGCCTATTTCTACCAACAGGCGCTGCATTGTTTCCAGTTCTTCATCGCTGATGCGTTCGGCGGCAAGGCCTGCTGCCAGCACTTCAAGGCTGGTGCGTATTTCGTAAACTTCGTTGATGTCCTTAATGGAAATATCGGCAACATAAGTGCCGCGGCGGGGTATCATTACCACGAAGCCTTCCAGTTCCAATTTGCGGATTGCTTCGCGTACAGGGGTCCGGCTGACGCCCATTTCGTCAGCAAGCTGAATTTCCATCAGGCGTTCGCCGGGGCTGAATACGCCGTCGACAATAGCCTGGCGGATGGTTTCGCATACCAGCTCGCGCAGCGGTCTGTAACTGTCAAGCTGAATTGGGCTTAAATGTCCGCTCATTTATATTACACTCCTTTTTACTGTATGGGCAGACGCTGTTTCCAGCAAAAGCCCCTGCAATGCTTTTAATATTTTCTGTGCCGCTGCTTCGTCTTTTGCCACGGCAAATACAGTTGGCCCGCTGCCGCTCATCAGTGCGTAATCCGCACCGGCGGCAAGCATTTTTTGTTTTATTTCCGTTACTATCGGGTATTCGGCGCAGGTTACGCCTTCCAGCGCATTGCCCATGCCCGGCAGCGGCAGTTTTGCGCCGCCCTGTTTAAGTGCTGCGGCAAGCGCTTTTACGTCCGGATGCTGCGGCTCTTCCAGTGCATCAAACTCGCGGTATACCCATGCGGTAGATACTGCTATTTTAGGCTTTGCAAGTACGATAACAGTTTCTTCCGGTTCCGGCAGCGGCGTTAAAACTTCGCCGCGCCCTTCGCTGAGCTGCGTGCCGCCCGTTATGCAAAACGGCACGTCGCTGCCTATTTCAGCAGCAAGCGCTTCAAGCTGGGCAGCGTTTAAATTAAGCTGCCACAGGCGGTTCAAACCGCGCAGTACGGCTGCTGCATCACTGCTGCCGCCAGCAAGCCCAGCCGCCATAAAAATATGCTTATCAAGCGTTATTTTTACATCCGGCTTTCTGCCGAAACGCTCTGCCATCAGCGCGGCTGCCTTCCACGCAAGGTTGGTGTTATCGCCGGGCAAATCATCTTTGCCGGTTGCAACGCACAACCCTTCATGTTCCTCCAGCGTAACCGTATCGGCAAGGCTTATGCTCTGCATTACCATGCACACTTCATGGTAACCGTCAGGGCGTTTGCCAAGCACATCAAGCCCCAGGTTAATTTTGGCATAAGCTGTTTCTGTAATTTTCTCCATAAACATCCCTGTCAATTCAAAATTCTGTATACAATATATTTTATCACATTTCCCTGCCGTTGGCGAACTGCATAACAAAATTTATAAAATTTTTTAATTTATCTTTAAAAATCTCTACTTTTTGTGTAAATTTACTGCTGCTCAATTCCTTTTTTGCCAAAAAAATGATAAGATTATAACTGGCAAAATTAAATTTTTAAAGGAGCATATAATGAAGCACCAGATTTTCCGTTATACCATGGTTGCTATCGGCTGTTTAATTACGGCCAGCGCCATTAATTTATTTTATATCAACAACATGCTGCTCAGCGGCGGCATTACCGGCATGGGCTTTTTGCTTTACTACCTTTCCGGGCTGCCCATAGGCATGATGA
>USHB01000148.1 GCA_900554395.1 uncultured Phascolarctobacterium sp. | reverse complement strand
GGGAGATAACTTCCATCAGATCTTGCAGCGTGCAGCCGTCGAAAAATTGCAGAAAATACTTGAAAAACTTACCGGCGTGCTGGTGGTTGCCGTTGCCCTTGGCGCAGTGGTAACAGGTATTTTGCAGTCAAGCAGTGCAACAACGGTTATGACGGTTGGCTTTGTTAACGCCGGGCTGATGAATTTAAAACAGGCTTTCGGCGTTGTAATGGGCGCAAACATCGGCACAACCATGACGGCACAGTTGATTGCTTTTAAACTTACCGATTATATCACGCTCTTTCTTGCCATCGGTTTTGCTGTTCAGCTTCTGGCAAAACGCCAGCGCGGCAAATATTTCGGCCAGGTTGTTCTTGGCTTCGGCATTTTGATGCTGGGCATGGAAATGATGAGCGATTCCGTAATGCCGCTGCGTGAATATCAGGGCTTTATTGATTTTATCCACCGCTTCTCGGATAATCCGCTGCTTGGCGTTTGCGTGGGCCTTGTTATGACTATGATTATTCAGTCCAGCAGTGCTACTATCGGCGTTTTAATTGCTATTGCCAACCAGGGCCTTATTCCGCTGGAAGGCGCTATCCCCGTGCTTTTGGGCGATAATATCGGTACCTGCATTACTGCAGTGCTTGCTTCGCTGCGTGCAAACATTACGGCTAAACGTGTAGCTTTGGCGCATGTAATGTTTAACTTTATCGGCAGCATTATCTTTATCACCTTTATGGGATTATTTGTAAAGCTTGTTCTGGCAATTTCTCCGGCAGGCGATATTGCCCGCCAGATTGCCAACGCGCATACGGCATTTAATGTTGTAAATACCCTGCTGTTCATGCCGTTTACAGGTTTGTTTATCAAAATGATTGAAAAAATGCTTCCGGGCAAAGATATTGTAATTTCCCGCAAGCCGGCATTTTTGGACGAAAAAATGCTGGTAACCCCGTCTATTGCCATTGGTCTTGCAGTTAAGGAAATTGTGCGCATGGGCAATATGGCGCGTTATAATGTTGAAGTTGGTTTGCAGGCTCTGGAAGATAAAGACGAAGCTAAAATTAAATATGTGCTTGAACATGAGCCTGTTATTGATGCCTTGGAAGAAGATATTACACGCTACCTTACCAAGATGAGCGAAAAAGAAATGAGCGAAGCGCTTTCGGCAGAACATACCCGACTGCTGCACGCCTGCACGGATATTGAACGTATTGGCGACCATGGCGAAGCACTGGCCAAAGATGCGCGCCGTATGTTTGAAGATAACGTGAAGTTCAGTGATGAAGCCATGGAAGAACTGCGCAATCTTGGCAAAATGGTGCTTGAAGCAAGCGGCAAGGCCATGGAAGCACTGGCAAATAACGACAAGGCACTGGCGCAGGAAGCGTGGGATATTTGCCGCAAGGTAAAAAAAGCACAGAAAGAAATACGCAAAAACCATATTGTGCGCCTTAACGAAAAACGCTGCGACCCGGTTGCAGGCTTTATGATGATGGAAGTTTTAATTAATATGAAGCGCGTTTCCGACCATTCCAAAAATATCAGCCAGATTGTTTTGGGAATTTTTTAAAATAATTTCTAAAAAAGTGTTGACAAAAGAATATCGCTGCGTTATAATTAACTTCGTTGTTGAGAGATGCGGAAATAGCTCAGTGGTAGAGCACCTCCTTGCCAAGGAGGGGGTCGCGAGTTCGAATCTCGTTTTCCGCTCCATATTACGGCGACATAGCCAAGCGGTAAGGCAGAGGTCTGCAAAACCTTTATCCCCGGTTCGATTCCGGGTGTCGCCTCCATAATTTTGCCGGAGTGGCGGAATTGGCAGACGCAAGGGACTTAAAATCCCTCGGGGAGTGATCCCCGTACCGGTTCAAGTCCGGTCTTCGGCACCATGGTGAATACAAAGCAGTGTTACATAATAGTAGCACTGCTTTTTTGTTGTTTACTTTACTTTTACGCTATATTAACGGCGTTTTGTTGACATTGCTTTTTAAAAATAATATAATAGACTAGTCGCATAGAAAGTTTTGCGGCGTTTGTATTTTTTTAGCATTACCCCGCTGCCGTGAGCAGCCAGCAAGAGAGGAAGAAAGACTTTTATGATAAGAAATGATTTGCGCAACATTGCCATTATTGCCCACGTTGACCACGGCAAAACTACCCTTGTAGATGCTATGCTGAAACAGAGCGGCATTTTCAGAGCCAATGAACGAGTTGAAGAGCGCGTTATGGACTCTAACGCTTTGGAACGTGAACGCGGCATTACGATTCTGGCAAAAAATACTGCTGTAATGCACAACGGCACTAAAATTAATATTTTGGATACTCCCGGCCATGCCGATTTTGGCGGTGAGGTAGAACGCGTACTGACCATGGTTGACGGCGTTTTGCTGCTGGTTGATGCTTACGAAGGCCCGATGCCGCAGACCAAATATGTTTTGCGCAAAGCATTGGAACGCAACCTGAAACCGATTGTTGTTATCAACAAAATTGACCGTCCTGACCAGCGCGTAAACGAAGTTATTGACGAAGTTCTTGATTTGTTCATTGAACTTGACGCTAATGATGACCAGCTTGAATTCCCGGTAGTTTTAACTTCTGCCCGCAATGGCATTGCCAAACTTTCCATGGAAGATGAAAGCGACAATCTGGAGCCGCTGTTCCGCGTTATTTTGGAAAACATTCCTGCGCCGGACGTTGATACCGAAGCTCCGCTGCAAATGCTTGTAAATACTCTTGATTATGATGATTATGTAGGCCGTATCGTAGTAGGCCGCGTGGTTCGCGGTACTATCCACAACGGCGAAAACATTACCTTAATGGATAACAATGGACAGCGCAAAGCTAAAATTGGCCGTCTGTACACTTATCAGGGCCTGAAACGCGTTGAAGTTGATGAAGTTGCCGCAGGCGATATTGTAGCGCTGATTGGCCTTAACGATGCTAATATCGGCGACACCATTGCCGATGCCGAAAATCCGGAAAAACTGGAAGGCATCAGCATTGATGAACCTACGCTTTCCATGGTATTTTCCGTTAATACCAGTCCGTTTGCCGGACGCGAAGGCGAGTTTGTAACCAGCCGCCATCTGCGCGACCGCCTGTTTAAAGAAGTAAAAACCAATGTTGCCATGAGGCTTGAAGAAACCGAAAGCCCGGATTCTTACATTGTTAAAGGCCGCGGCGAGCTGCATCTTTCCATTTTAATTGAAACCATGCGCCGCGAAGGTTACGAATTACAGGTTGGCAAACCGAAAGTAATTATGCACCGTGATGAAAACGGCGAACTGCTTGAGCCTATGGAAGCACTGACGATTGACGTTCCTCAGGACTTTATGGGCGCTGTAATGGAAGGTCTGGGTCTGCGCAAGGCAGAATTGCAGAATATGACCGAAATGGCAGGCTACCTGCGTATGGAATTTTTGATTCCGGCGCGCGGACTTATCGGTTTCCGCAACCAGTTCTTAACCGATACCAAAGGCAACGGCGTTATGAACCACGTTTTTGCAGGCTATGCGCCGTATAAAGGCGATATTCCGGGACGTACACGCGGCAGCCTTGTTGCGTTTGAAGCAGGCGAAACTACCTCTTACGGCATCAGCAACGCACAGGAACGCGGCACGATGTTCATTGTTCCTGGCGAACAGGTTTACGAAGGACAGATTATCGGTGAAAACAGCCGCGAAGACGATATGGACGTTAACCCTTGCAAAAAGAAACATGTCAGCAACATGCGTGCATCCGGCAGTGACGAAGCCATCCGCCTGATTCCGCCCAAAACCTTTTCTTTGGAACAGGCTCTGGAACACATTAACGATGATGAACTTGTAGAAGTTACGCCGAAAAGCATCCGCATGCGCAAAAAAGTTTTGGACCGCGTTGAACGCGGCAGAATGCGCGCACGCAACAAACAATAAAATTTTCTGAAAAAAGCAGGATTTAAAAAACTTTTGTAGAAATATATCAATTACATTAGTCGATTTTTACTTGAGACGGAGGCACAGGAGATGGATTTGAAAAATACTGCTTTAAAGTTTTGGCATACGGATAACGAAGAAGCTGCTTACGGCGGACCTTGTCTTGTAAAATCCGAGCATATGGATATTTTGGTGCTTACACCGCTCCAGTTCAGCGACGTGCGCGAATACGCTGATGCATTAATGAGCGGCGCAACACTGATGGTATCGTTTGAAGCTGTGGACTGCGTAATGCGCAACCGCATTTTCGATTACCTCAACGGCGTAAGCTATATTATTGGTGCGCGCGTATCCAAAGTGCAAGACGATATGCTTTTATATGCCCCTTCTTCCGTAGAAATTAATAAAGAAGCAGGCAAAAAAACATCCCGCTCCTGGCTCGGCAGATAAAATAGTTTATAAAACTTAAAACTAAAACCCCGGTACTTATGTGCCGGGGTTTTGTGCATTGAAATGATTATAAATATAAATTTT
>USHB01000147.1 GCA_900554395.1 uncultured Phascolarctobacterium sp. | reverse complement strand
TGTATTAAATGTAGCCGCTGGCAGTAATGCCAGCGGCTGCTTTATTTTGCACTGCAACTTCATAAAACGGATTAAAAATGCACTGTATTGCCTAACAGGCAAGTAATTGTCCAGCAAGCAATACAAAGCTCTTTATAAAGTAGGATAATAAAGGAAGGAGGATTTGACCATGTTTGCTATGCGTTATAAACAAATAGGTGCCAAAATTGTTTATTACAGAATGCTTAAAAGCATGACCCAGGAACAGCTGGCAGAAAAAGCAGGTATATCAGCATCTTATTTGTCAAAAATTGAGCATGGCAAATATGCAAAGAACCTGCCCTTTACAACGCTACTTCTTATAGCCAAAGCATTAGAAGTAGATATATGCGAAATAATAAAAGAATAAAAACATCTATTCTTAAAAGTATGGTATAGAACCAATACTGCTTACGGAAACAGCAAAAGTTTTTGCAGCATGTGACAACAGGTAAAAAAAGTCCTAAAAATTTAGGGTGATGAGGCTGTTAAAGAAAAGGCTCTTGTCAGGATTTTAAACACAAGGCGCTGACCGAATTGCAAATTTTATATTTGCAATTGGTGTCAAATCATTCGTAATTTAGAGGTTGTAAAAGCCGCAAAGAGCTCCGAGCGGAGTCGGAGTCTCTGCGGCGCCGGGGAGTCTCCCACCCATAGGAAAGTTCGCCTGCGCAAGCGTGCGAACTTTTGCTTGCGGGGGGGAGACGCTTCGCTATAATATACTTAGATATTAAGCCAAACTATAAAAAACTAAAATTTATCTGGCGTTTAAGTATAGTGAAGGGAAGGTTAGCAGAAGATGAAAAGAAAAAATTTAGAAAAAGCAATCGTATTGGGTTTGCTTTTAAGCAGCAGTATGTACGGCACAGCATGGGCGGTGGAAATACCAGAAAAGTGGAGTCCTAAGGTAGAAGGAGATAAATTAATTCTAAATAATGTGAGTGAAACTATAACAAATACTGCCGATTATACTTATCAAGGAAAGAAGATTTCTGAATTCGGTGAAGTTGAAGTTTTTTTTGAAGCGACCAAGGATGGTGTGAGACCTATAGGAGTTTATAGTGAACGTTTCGATTGGGGCGATACTGATTTAACAATACATGTTTCAGGTAATTATAGTAATAATGATGCGTTACATTTTAGCAATTTTGATCCTTATATTAATCTTAAAAGTTTAACTATAGATATGCAAGCGCAAGGCTCAGATGCTATTAATTTGAGTCGTGATATACGCGGTAATGCAGATGTTTATTTAGCTTGTGATTTGTATGCTACAGTAAAAGATGGTAACGGTATTCGTGCAAATGCATCTAAATGGGATGATAATAGAGTTTATGAAACTAAAATTACTATTGGTGGTAATGCATATATTCAATTAGATGCTGATGCAGGGAATTTGCTTTCAGCTTATTTGAGTGGTGCCGCTATAAATCCGACTGCTGTATGGGCTGGTTCTGATGCAAATTATCTAACAGACTCTCAAAAAGCGTATGGAAAGGGAGAAGTACATTTAAAAGGGGATACTATTATACAATTGAATGGTAAAGGCACAAACGGTTTATTAAATGGAGGAAAAATTTATGGAATATCTGCAGGCAAAAATGGATATATTGAAGTTAATAATTTGCAGATTACAGGAGAAAAAGAATATACTTATGGCATTTCAGCTTCTGAGGTAAATCTTACATATAATGGTGTAGATAATACAGAAAACAAACAAGGTACACAAGTAGTATTGAATGGTGATTGGAATAGAATAACAATGAATGGTGATAATAGTTATGCCATTTATGCACAAGGAAAGGATTTCAACAATAATAGCAATACAGTAAAATCAGGTGAAAACGGTATTGGTACACTTTATGTTAAAGGCGATATTGTTGCTGATGATAACGGTCAGATAGATTTATCTATTAGAGATTGGGGTGACATTACCGGGAATATTGAAGCAACAAATGGTGCAACTATAAAGTTAGGTATGGCAGAAAATACTTCTGATATAAGCCTTTTAAGTGTAACTGAAGGTGCAATAAACATTATTGGCGATGTTCAAGCGGCTAATGGAGCAACAATAGATTTATCTTTGGGTGATGGAGCTTATTTTGCTGGTCGTGTAGATGACTACAAAGACGCTGATAATAAAGATACTTGGAATAATATTGACCACGGCAGCTTGTTTGATGAAGATTTTGTAAATGATAATAATGTTAATTCAAGCGGTAAAGTAAATCTTACTCTTGGTAATAAATCTACATGGTTTGTTACCGAACAAAGTTGGGCTACATCAGTTAAAACAGTAGAAGGTGCACAAAGCACTATTGATTTGACCAATGGAGAGAATTCAAATTATGCTGTGCATATTGGCGATTTAGATGGTGCAGCAACGTTTATTGTAAATCTTGACCCTGACACAGAATCTGCTGAAAACAATGGCAATATGATTTATGTTTATGATGGAACCGGTGCTGATAATTTAAACTTGAAAATTAATAATGAAACTGAGGTTTTAACTGGGTTAGCAAATGGTGAAAAACTGCGTTTTGCCACCGTTGCTAAGGCAGGTGGTGGTTTTGGCGATACCTATGTAGTAAGAGGGCGCGGCGTAATTAACAGTGGCTTTAGCATTAAATACGAAGATTACGATACTGCTGATACAGAGGAAAATAATAAATATAATGGCGGTACAGAGTTTGATGAAACAAAGCCTGGAAGTGATTATGTAGACGGGATTTATAAAGATGGTCAGAATGTTTACCTTGTGCGTGATACCAGCAAAGATGCAGGTAAATCTGACAGCGGCGCAACCATAATCAACATGAGCCGTGCCAACTATAAAAATGCCATTTATATGGATAGATTAAACAAACGCCTTGGCGAAGCACGTTATATTAACGGCGAAGAAGAACAGGGAATGTGGGTGCGCCTGCGCCACGACCGCATTGGCATGGACGGCGAGTTCCGCAGCCAAAACACAATGTATGAGCTGGGCTACGATGTTAAGCAGGAGTGCGACAACGGTGAACGCCGTCTTGGCTTTGCCGTTGACTATATGGACGGCAGCACCAGTTACAGCGATATTATCGGCAAAGGTGAAACCAAGCGTTACGGCTTGTGGCTGTATGATACATGGCTGGGAGATAAAGGGCATTATGCCGATTATGTTTTGAAATGGGGACATTTAAGCAACGATTTTGACATTCGCGATAAAGACAGCTTTGAAAAAATCACTGGTGATTACAGCAATAACGTGTTCAGCGTAAGCGCAGAATACGGTAAAAAGAACGATATGGGCAATAACTGGTATTTTGAACCGCAGGCACAGTTGCAGTTAGCGCGTGTAACCGGTGCGGATTATGTGACAACGCAGGGCAGTAAGGTAAATGTGGATGGCATTAACAGTTTAATCGGGCGTGCAGGTTTCCGTTTAGGACGAGATCTTGATGAAAATAGTACTGTTTATATAAAAGCAGACCTTCTGCATGAATTTTTGGGAGACCAGACGGTAACTGCAAGCGATGTTACCGGCACTTTGCGCGAAACTTACGAAAACGAAGGCACATGGTATGACGTAGGCTTTGGTTTTGCCACGGCAATAGGCAAAAACAGCTATGCGTTTATGGATTTTGAAAAATCTTTCGGCAACGATAATGATGAGACTTATCAGATTAACGCAGGAGTGCAGTGGACGTTCTGATGACATTAGTGTAGTAGCTTATAACTCAACAAAAGGGAGCCGCAGCTCCCTTTTGTTTTAAAAATAAAACCCAATATTAAATTATAAGTGAAGAAATGCGGTGAGATAAAATGGCAGAAGAGAATGCTTTGCAAGAAAGTATGCTGAAGGAAATTGCAGGCGATGGCGTTATCGAGTTTAACTTGTACACCCCGCGTAATAAAACAGGCGTAAAAACATGGGAGCTAAAAATAAAAAATTCCGATGGTAGCCGCAAAATAATCGTAGTGCGCGATTACGGCTTTAATATAGCTAGGAATGAAATAAAAATAACCCCTTTTAAAACACGCGCAGAGCGCAATGCTGAAATAAGCAGGCTGTATAATGATGAAGGCTTATCGCAGATGTTTTTATCTAATCTTTTTAACATCAGCCAACCTTCCGTATCGCTGATAGTGAATGGGAAAGGTTAAATTATTCGTGTGCCCAATGAACTGGCACGGTGACTGGTGTAGCGTGTAATACTCCAATTTTTCAATGATATATTATAACCATGAATAACTTGCAAGCTCTGTGTCTGCCACAGAAGCCCTTGCAAAGGAACATAGGGAACATAGAACTGAGCCGCTGATAGTTTTCTCAGCGGCTTTTCTATATTCAAAAATCCTAACGGCAGCCCTGTTTGGGGATGCCGTTATTTTTATATATAAGTAAATTCAATAAAACTAAATTTAGGAGGAATCACATTATGAAACAGGGAATCAAAACTATTCAAAATTTATACGGAGAACTGGAACGCCAGA
>USHB01000146.1 GCA_900554395.1 uncultured Phascolarctobacterium sp. | reverse complement strand
TTACCTCTGTAAATAAAAAAGCGGCAGCAAAAACGCTGCCGTTTTTTCTATTAAATTATCTTTATTTTAACATTGCATCAAATTTTTATCTAAAGCAAAATGCGTATTATTTCCCTGCTGTAATCTGACAGGTACCATCTTTTACACAATGTTCATCCAAAATAATTTCGCCGATTTCGTCTGCGCGTATATAACCGCTGCGCGGATTTTTTACACTGATAATACTGCCTTTAATATCTGCTTTAACATCACTATATTCAAATGCCAAATCGCAGCCTTCGGTTGTGCAGTCTTCCAAAACCAAACCTTTGGCATAACACAGTGGCTGCGTACCGATAATTTTGCAGCGGATAAGATGCAGGTTCTCAGAATACCATGCCAAATATTCACCTTTAACAACACTATCAACAACGGTTACGTTCTTGCTGTGCCAAAAAGCATCTTTGGTATCAAGCACTGAATTTTTAATAACTACATTTTCTACATACTGAAAACTATATTTTGCCTGCATATTCAAACCGGTTATTTCTAAATTCCGGCTTTGCATAAACGGATACACAGATTCCAATTTGCAGTTTTCAATTTGCATACCGCGGCAAAACCAACCAAATTCTTCAGAACTGATGCTGCAATTTCTCAAGATAGTATTGTCACATTCGCGTATAGCTTTAATACCGCCAATTTTTGTATCTGCAACAGTAAAATTCTTATCATACCACATTGCAGCGCGGCATGTTTCCGTCATTACGCTGTTTGCCATACTCCCTCCGGTTACATGCCAAAGCGGATAACGCAGTAAAAAACGGCAGTTGTCAATCTGTATATCGCCGCACTCTTTCAATGCCGATTCTCCGTCAGCAGGCCCTGCAAACTCACAATTTACTACCTTTGCATTATGTACGCCATATAAAGCGCGTTCTTCGTCAAAAGTTTTATTTTCAAAAATTTTCAACTAAATTGCCCCCATTATAAACTAAATTCTATCTGCACATTGCCGCGCCCCAAAACTTTTTCCAGCGCAGCAGCATTTTCTATTTTTCCTAATGGTGTATAACTGTACGATGTATTAAAACTCTTATAAAATACCACTAAACAATCACTGCCAAAAAGCATAATATCTCCAGAATTTATTCTTCCTACGCGTTCATTTTTGCCCGGCAGCGCATTATCAAGGTAACCATACTTTTCATTACCATGTAAATCTTTCATATTTAAAGTCAGCGGCAGCCTGCCGGTAAATTCATGAACAGCAGGGTTATCATAAAGTTCAGCCGTAAATTGCTGACCATTTATTTTTATTTTCAGCCTTTGCATTTTTATTCCGGCCATCTCCTCATTCTGCATTATATTTTTACTTTCAGGCGTTTTTTCTGCATTTGTACATCCAGCAGCGCCAAATGCCATAAAAGCCGCCATTGCCAGACTTAAAATTTTTATTTTAAACATTTTTGCCAAACTCATAAGCATCTGCCATTGCCGGCAAATGCCTTGCATCACCGGGTTTTTCAGCGCCAAGCCCGCAAACCACGCCTTTTAAAGATGCATTTTCAAAACAATCAATCCATCCCTGCAAACCTTTTAAAGGCCCATCAGCCGCAGTTTCTTCAGTATCTGCCGCCGTCAGCAAAACGTAAATATCTCTGAACTTATATTCAGAAGGAAATAACGGATTTGTACGGTCTAAAAAAGTTTTAAGCTGACCGCACATATCATAAAAATATACCGGCGAAGCAAAACAAATTACATCTGCCTGCTGCATTTTAGGCAAAATTTCAGCCACATCGTCATTAAGTACACAACGCCCGGTTTGCTGGCAGGCAAGGCAGCCAATGCAAAAATTTATCTTTTTCCCACGTAAGCTGATTTTTTCAGCTTTATTGCCTGCCTCCTGTGCCCCGCGCACAAATTCGTCCGCTAAAATATCAGAATTACTGCCGCCTCTTAAACTTGTTGAAATTACTAATACATTTTTAGACATTCTTAAGCCCTCCCTGCTTAATTTTAAAAATTACATAATCCAAATTATCAAGTTTTTGTTGTTCTTCATGTATTTTTTGCAAAAGGCGGTAACGCTGCTGCTGCAAAAACGTCAAAAGTTTTTCTTCGCCACTTTTATCATTTATCATAAGACACTCGTTTATTATTTTTTGAGCACAACCGCAATCTCTTAAAATATTCTCCAATGCAGAAGCATTTTTGCTGTTCAAACTCCCCGCCTCCTTCAATGATTAGTATAGCCTCTTCTTTTTATATCATCAAATACCTATATTGAATTGTGCTTTATGCTTGACGGGCATATATTATTTATTTATAATTTTTTCAGGAGGTGTTTATATGGAATTAAGGGTACTTCGCTACTTTCTTGCCGTTGCCCGTGAACAAAGTATTTCTGATGCTGCAGATTTTCTCTGCATAACACAGCCTACACTATCACGCCAGTTAATGGATTTGGAAAAAGAACTTGGCAAACAGCTTTTAATACGCGGCAAACGCAACCGAAAAATAATGCTGACTGAAGATGGCATGCGCCTGCGCAAACGTGCTGAAGAAATTATTGAACTTGCTGATAAAACCGAAGCTGAATTTTTGGCAGATGACGAAAATATCACCGGCGATGTTTATATAGGCTGCGGCGAAAGCGATGCTATGCAGATTATTGCTAAAACAGCGACAAAAGTCCGGCAGGATTATCCCGACATCCATTTTCATTTATACAGCGGCAATGCCGAAGACGTATCAGAACGTATGGAAAAAGGGCTCCTTGATTTTGGTATTTTAATTACTTCCAGCAACATAGAAAAATATGACTACTTAAAACTGCCCGCCCATGATACCTGGGGACTGATTATGCTAAAAACCGACCCATTGGCTGCTAAAGATTTTATTACACCGCAGGATTTAGCAGGACTGCCGCTTATAATGTCGCGCCAGGCAATGGTACAAGAAGAAATAGACGATTGGGGCAAAAAATACACCGGCAATTTAAACATCGTTGCAACGTATAACCTTATTTATAACGCAGCCATTATGACGCGTGAAGGCTTTGGTTATACACTTACGCTTGATAAACTTGCCAATACCGGCTCCGACAGTGAACTTTGTTTCCGTCCGTTAAAACCTGAACTGCATGTAAATTTAAACATTGTCTGGAAAAAATACCAGATTTTCTCTAAAGCCTCACAAAAATTTTTAGAATACTTGCGTAAAGAAATAGAAGCATACTAAAAGAGAGCATATCATCACGATATGCTCTCTTAACTATTTATAAAATTTTAAACAATAGCCTTATCCGGTTTTACAAACAGCCACAAAACAGCACCGGCAATACCGGAAACTGCCGTAACAACCAATGCTGCCTGCCAGCCATAAGTTGTTGCAACCCAGGCAGTAACGCTCGGTGCCAAAACGCCGCCTATATTACCCCAAAAATTCATCCATCCGGAAACAGAACCGGCAAACTGCCCACCCATGGAAATAACGCTGGACCATGAAGCGCTCATTGTTAAACCGAGAGAACCCAATGCAACAGAAAGCCAAAACACATTCATCATCGGGTCAGCAGTTCTTGTCGCAATAAATAATGTGCAGGCACACAGTAAAATACCAACAGCACCGGTAGAAGTTTTAACAAAATTCTGCGAAGCACCTGCTGCAATAGCCTTATCAGAAAGATAACCGCAGCAGGATACAACAGCCATCAAAGAAAGCCATGGCGCTGCCGCCCATAATCCCATTTTTGAAAGAGAAAAACCATGCACTTCCATTAAATACATCGGCAGCCATGCCAGAAATACATACATAATGTAATCTGTAATCATAAACTGCAAACCAAGTGACCAGAACTGAGAAGATTTCAGCAATCTGCCCCATGGCGCAATCTGTTTTTCGGTTTTGCTTTCTTCTCTGCCATCATTAATATGTGCAAGTTCAGCTTCGTTAACATACGGACTTTGCTGCGGATTATCCGGCACATATTTAAGCCAAAGCAAACCAAGCACTACGCCAATAATACCAAACAGCCAAAAAACCGCTTTCCAGCCCAAAGCCGCCATTAAAGCAACCGTAACTGCAGGCCCGACAACAGGGCCAAAGAAACAGCCATTTAAAATAAAAGAACTTACTTTGCCTTTTTCGCCTTTATTAAACCATTTATGCCCTGCAATAGCAGCAGCCGGATAAATAGGAGCCTCGCCAACGCCAAAAAGTAAACGTACTACGGCAAAAGAAAATTTTCCGCTGGCAACTGCTGTCAAAGCTGTAAAAACAGACCACCATATAACTGCCACCGAACCTGTAAGACGGTGACCAAAACGTTCAGCCATCATACCGCCGGGCACCTGGCATAAAGCGTAACCAGCAAAAAAGAAAGATTGAATTAACCCCATATCAAGTTTTGTAAAACCAAATTCCTGCATAATAACAGGTGTTGCTACCGATAAATTTACCCTATCCATATAAGAAATAAAACTGATAGCAAAAATTAACCAAGCAACCTTC
>USHB01000145.1 GCA_900554395.1 uncultured Phascolarctobacterium sp. | reverse complement strand
TTCTGCGCGCTTTTAAAGAATACGATATTGATAAAGATAACGCCTTTTTAATCGGCGATAAGCCGCGTGATGTGGAATCCGCGGAAGCGGCAGGCATTAATGGCTATTTATTTAGCGGCGGCAATTTATTAAACTTTGTTAAAGAGATAGTTTGAGATGGAATACAAAAATATTTTACTTATTAAAATGAGTTCTCTTGGAGACATCCTGCACTCGCTGCCATTTGCGGAGGCTTTGCGCAGGCGGTTTCCCCATGCCAGAATAACGTGGCTGGTACACCCGCAGTTTGCCGGCTTTTTGCCGGATCCGCCCGTTATTGACGAGGTCATCTATTTTGATAAGGTAAAATTTAATAAAATGAGTCTGTGTGATAAGCTGCATTATTTTAAGGAGATGCGCGCGCTTTTGCACAGCAAACATTTTGATTTGGTTATTGATTTGCAGGGGCTGTTTAAAAGCGCAGTGCTCGCTGCCATCAGCGGCTGTTCCAACCGTATCGGCTACTGTGAAATGCGCGAGGGCAGCAAATTCATCAGCCGCCCTATTACTGGTGCGCACAAAAATGACCATGTTATTGAACGCTATCTCGATGTTGCCCGTTATTTGGGTGCAGAAGTTGATAAAATAGAGTTTCCTTTGCCTGATTTAACTAAAGAAAGCAAAGCTGTGGCTGAGAAGTTACAAAGTAAAGGTTTGCAGGGTGAATACGTTGTTATGGTGCCGGGAGCGCGTTGGGAAACCAAGGTATGGCCGCCGGAAAATTACGCCAGACTTGCAGACATGATTATTAATGACGGCAAAAGCGTAGTGCTGGCAGGCGGGCCTGATGACGCGCCTAAAGGCAAAAAAATAGAGGAACACTGCCAATCTGATAAACTGATAAATTTAATTGGGCAAACTTCGCTGCGCGAACTTGCTGCGCTGATTAAGGGCAGCAGCTTTTATATCAGCGGCGATACAGGGCCTTTGCATTTTGCGGCGGCGCTTAAAAAGCCGCTTATTGCCATGTATGGTCCTACCAAGGCAGATCGCACCGGGCCTTATGGCAGCAAAAACAGTACGGTTATTATCAGTCCTGCAAAATGTGCAGGCTGCCTGAAAAAACATTGCAGCGACTGGCATTGTATGTATGATATAACGCCGGAAGCTGTGTTTGAGCATTATATAAAAAACGTGGGGAGATGAATTAAATGGTTGAACTGAACGGCAAAAAAATACTGGTAACCTTTTTAATGCATCTTGGCGATTTAACGCTGACAACACCGTTTATTCATGCCCTGCGCAAAGCAGCACCGGACAGCCACATCACCATGCTGGTGGACGAAAAACTGAAAGACGTGGTGCTTTTTAATCCGTATCTTGATGAAGTTATTACGATTGATAAAAAAGGGCGCGACAACAGTATTCTGGCGCTTATCGCCTGCGCACGCCAGTTAAGCAAGCATAATTTTGATGTGCTGATAAACTTGCACCCCAATGAACGCTGTTCGTTTATTGATGCGCTTACAAGCGTCAAGCTTCGCACGGGCACAACGCACAGCATTTTTAAATGGCGCTGGGATATTTTTACTCCACTTGACCGCAGCATGCACGCAGCAGATATGTATCTTGATGTGCTGAAGCAGTTAGGTGTAAAAGATTTAAGCAATAATGGGCTGGAAATTTTTCCGGGCGAACGCCACATTGCAGAGGCTGATGCTTTTTGGAAAGAACACGGCGTAACCAGTGAAGATAAATTGATAGGTTTTAATATTGGCAGCGCCGTTGTTACCAAACGCTGGGCGCCGGAACGTTTTGCCCAGGTTGCAGACCATTTTGCCAACAACGGATATAAAGTAGTATATTTTGGCGGCGCTATGGATGAAGAAATGGTGCAGGAAGCAGTAGGACACATGCAAACAGTCCCTGTTATCGCAACAGGTGCATTTGGTATTGGCGGGCTTGCTGCGGCTATGCGCAGATGCAACCTTATTATTACTAACGACAGCGGCCCGATGCACGTTGCCATCAGTCAAAAAGTACCTATTGTGGCAATGTATGGGCCGAGCAATCCTAAACTGTATGGGCCTTATACTAAAGATGCAGTTATTGTAACTGCACAGCCGCCGTGCTTGGGCTGCGCCGACGGCATGAAGCACAAATGCAGTGATATGCAGTGCATGACCCGTCTTACCGTAGCGCAGGTTATCGAAGCAGCAGAAAAAATGTTAGATAAACATAGAAAATAACGAGGCTAAAAATGCAGAGATTTCAGATTTTCTGGCATAATTTACAGCAAGACTTAAAAATATTTTTATATTTCATTATCCTGTTCAGTGTATTCAGGCTGGCTTTTATGGGTATTTTCCATACTTATCTGGCATCCTGTTCTTGGCAGGATATTTTTATGTGTCTGTGGTACGGTTTCAGGCTGAGTTTAAAAACTGCCGGCATACTTATGCTTATCGGTGCAGTATTTGCAACGGTACCGCAGCTTGTTTTCTTAAAATGGCCTGCAGAGTGTATAAGAAAAATATGCGGTGCTGTTTCTGTTATAGTGTTTACTATTGCTTTTTTTGCACGTATTCCCTATTTTGAAATTTTTAACTCTGGTTTTAATATAATGCTAATTAACGGAGCACATGATGACTGGGGAGCTATTGTAAATACTGCTGTTAATGAATACGGCTTGCTTTGGCGCCTGCCATTGGCACTGGTTGCAGCATGGTTCTTAGTCTGGCTGTTGTTTAAGCTTTTGAAAATACAAACACACCCGGCACAGATTGCCGGGCGCAAAAAATTATGGATTGCGGTATTGCGCATTGTGATAGTGCTGCCAATCTTTTTTGTGTTTGTCCGTTATGGGGGGGCATTTGATTACGCTTATTCTATAAACTGGGAAAGTGCTGAACGTTTAAAATCAGCTTTTTTAAACGAAAACATACTTGATGACGGGCAGGCATGCTACCGTGTTTATAAAATTTGGAAAGAACAGAAAAAACTGACCAATGTAAATATTTTGCCGGAAGAAATCCGCAAAGACATAATGATTTTAGGCGGTAATCCGCAGGCAGATACGATAGAAAATGCTTTTAAACGCCAAGTTGCCGCGCCTAAGCTGGCTAAGCAGCCTGATAATGTAATTGTAATTTTGGGTGAAAGCTATGCTTTATGGCCTATGCTGCCAAAATATCAGCCAATGGGCCTGGCTGATGAAGCTCTGCGTATGGCAAACAGTGAAAATAGCTGTGCTACTGCTTTAATGTTAGCACACGGAAGTGGAACTATGCCTGCGGTTAACGGCTATGTAACAGGCCTTGCCGAAGCAGGATTAACAGAAGAAACAGTTCCGGAAAGCTATAAAACTAAATATGGAACAGGCATTGGCCAAATTATGAAGGATGCCGGTTATACAACAGTATTTTGGTATGGCGGCATGCCATCATGGCGAGACATAAAAAACTATGTTTTGGCACAAAACTTTGACGAATGTTACTGCGCCAGCGATTTTCATTACGAAGGCGGTAATGCATGGGGCTGTCCGGATAAAACACTGTTTAACAGAGTTTACGAATATATTGACTCCCACCCTAACCAGAAAACTTTTCATATTATTTTAACAACCAGTAACCATCCGCCGTATACTATTGATTTAGCGGCAGAAGGTTTTAACAAAAATAAAGTTCTGAAAAATTTGCCGGATAATATTGCCTGTGATGAAAATACAATCACTGAACTTGGACATATTTGGTACGCAGACAAGGCGATAGGTAGCTTTGTACGGCGGACAGAAAAAATAAAGCCGGACACTTTGTTTGTAGTGACCGGCGACCACGCGGAGCGTTTCACATTCAGTAAAGATGTTGATGATAAAACATATTCGTCAATTCCCTGTATTATTTATGGGCAGGGCGTGCAGAAAAACTGGCTAATTGATAACACAACAGGCTGTGCTATGCAGATATTACCAACTCTTGCAGAAATAGCAGGCAAACCGAACATGCAGTACAGCAGTATATTGCCGAGCCTGTTTGAAAACGATAAGCCTGTATTTAACCACCGCTTCTATGCATGGGACGATAAAATTTATGACCTTAACGCAAAAGCGCCCAGTGATGTTAAAGACCGCTCTGATGCAGCAAAGAAAATAACAGCCTGGCGTATTGTGAAGGGAAGTAAATTAAATCAATAGTTTCAAAAAATAGCCATTAGTTAATTTATCATAAAATTAACTAATGGCTATTTTAATAAATCATTTAATTTCTTCAATTAAATTTGGGATTAAAGGTGATTGATAATTATTTTTCAAAACATCCAAAAATTTGTTCCATCAGCGTAAAATTTTAGTATGAGCAAAGTAACTAAAGTAATATTCTAATGGAATTAAAACTGAACTTCCCATATCATTTATAATGCGAATACGGTATTTGTTTTCTGTTGTTTTTTGGAATATAATATTTTCAGGAAACAATACCATTGTAATTATTTCGTTGTCATAAAGTTCTTTTTTTAAATTTTTTAATAATTCGGCAAT
>USHB01000144.1 GCA_900554395.1 uncultured Phascolarctobacterium sp. | reverse complement strand
TTTTACCGCAGCAGCGGTACGCTTGCGCGTGAGATAAAATACAATTCTTCGCGCGGTGTTAATCCGCTTTCGCTGACAGAAGTTACGCTTGAAAGTTTAAAAGCAGAGCAAATAGCGGCAGATAAAATAAAGGTTGTCATGCAGTTCAGGGATAATGCTGCCGGACGAAGCAAAAAATTTACAGAAGTATATGTTTTGGCAAATGGCAGTTTTTAAGAAAATTTTAAAAGACAAACGCGGCGGCATTGGCGTTGCCGTACTGGCCGGTGTGTTGTGCGCAGCGGCGTGCCTGCATGCAGCGGCGTACTGGGCACGGCAGGAGGCAGAAGAAGTACAGCAGCGGCTTTTGCGGCGGCAGTTACAGTTTGCGGTGCAGGCGCTTGCTAAATCAGACTTCAAAAATAGTCCGTTGCCAAAAGACGGCATAAATTTAGCGGCGCATAAACTTTATCCCGGCGGTTATGATTTAACGGCAAAAATTACAGCGGAAACAAAGGGCGGTATTACAAAATATATAATAAATGCCGCTGCCGGTGGGCAGAACTTTGCCTTGGCGCAGCTAAAAATAACATTGCCGCAGGAGATTATTAGGCTCGGCAGGAGCTATACATTGGCGGCAGGCAAAAAATTAAACGGCGCTGAAAATTTGCCGGAAGGCATGGCGTATGCACAGGTGCTGGGCGATATTTTGGACAGCCTTGATATTGAAAGTTTTGCGCCTTTTAAAGAACTGGATTTTCCTGCCAAAACAAGTTTAGAAGAACTTGGTTTAAGCGGTGCGCTGTATTATGATGATGGCAATTACAGCAAAAATATCGCCGCAAGTTCTAAACACATTAAAGGGCAGGGATGCCTTGTTGCCAAAATGAGCGTTTTTATAGCCGATGGAACAAAAATGCCGGATTTTTGCGTTATTATCAGCGACGGGCAAATTGAAATTGGTAAAAATGCTGTGCTTGGCAAAGCACTGCTGCTTTCAAAATATGATATTACCATTAAAAGCGGCGCATCTGTAAACGGCATTGTTTTATGCGATGGTAATTTAACGCTGGAAGACGGCGCGGTTTTTCGGCGTGACGAAACTGTTTTGCAGCCTTTTATAACTGCTCTGCGTCTGAACCGGCAATAAAAAATCCGCACAGCTTTGCCATGCGGATTGCTTATAAAATTTTTTAGGGCAGCACTAATTGCGGCACAAAGTTTTGCGTATCGCAGCTTGTAAGTTTATAAATAACGCCGCGTGTTTCGCCTTCAAATACATTGGCGGCATCCTGCCCGTGAATGTGCCCGAAAACGCAGTGTGTTACGCCGTATCTGGCAAAAAGTTCCGTAAAAACAGTAACTTCTTCCGCTTTATAGAGCGGCGGATAATGCATTGCGGCGATAAATTTGCTGAAGCCTGCATTTTTGGCAGCAGCAAGGGAATTTTCAAGCCGGATGCCTTCACGTTCATAAATGTGGCGGTCATCATCAGTAAAATTATCGGATGACGGCAGAATCCATCCGCGTGAACCGCAAACGGCAATATCGCCGTAGGCAAAAAAATTGTTCTGCAAAAACATAAAATTATTTTCGGTGGACTGCTGCATTTTTTTTAAAGAAGTCCACCAGTAATCGTGGTTGCCGCGCAGAATGATTTTGCGTCCGGGCAATGCAGCAATGCGGTTTAAATCCTGCATTGCGCTTTCAAGCGACATTGCCCAGGAAGTATCGCCGCAAATAATTACGGTATCAGCAGGCGTAATCATATTCAGCCAGTTTTGGCGTATTTTTTCAAAATGGTTTTCCCAGGCAGGGCTGAAAACCTCCATAGGTTTAACTGGCGGCTCGCCGGATAAATGGAAGTCGCCGATAGCAAAAAGGCTCATGCTGTCTCCTTCTCAAGTAAAATCTTTTTAAATTGTATCATATTTTTTACACTTTGGCGATATTGGCGCAAGCGGCAGGCTTTTATAATTGACTTTAAATCCTGTAAGCTATATAATTTTAAGGGTATTATCTATAATTTAGCTTTATTGTGTGAGGTTGAAAAATATGATTCAAGAAAAGTATAATCCCCATGATATTGAAGCCAAATGGCAAAAATACTGGGCGGATAACAAAACTTTTAAAACAGAAATGGACAGCAGCCGTCCCAAATCCTATGTGCTGGAAATGTTCCCGTATCCTTCCGGCAACCTGCACATGGGCCATGTGCGCAACTATTCTATCGGCGACGTTGTTGCGCGCTTCCGCACGATGAACGGCTATAACGTACTGCACCCGATGGGCTGGGACTCTTTTGGCATGCCTGCTGAAAATGCGGCAATTAAACATGGCATTCCGCCGAAAAAATGGACGATGGAAAACATCGAAAACATGACCCGCCAGCAGAAACGCCTTGGCCTTTCTTACGATTGGGACCGCGAAGTTACTACCTGCAAACCCGATTATTATAAATGGACCCAGTGGTTCTTTGAACTGTTTTATAAACGCGGCCTTGCCGTTAAAAAGAAATCTGCCGTTAACTGGTGCAATACCTGCAACACGGTTCTTGCCAACGAACAGGTTATTGACGGCAAATGCTGGCGCTGCGACCACGAAGTAGTAAAAAAAGATTTGGAACAGTGGTTCTTTAAAATTACCGATTATGCAGAAGAACTGTTAAAAGACCTTGACCTTCTTGAAGGCTGGCCGGAGCGCGTAAAAACCATGCAGCGCAACTGGATTGGCCGCAGCGAAGGTCTGGAATTCAGCTTCGATTTTCCGGAAATCGGTGAACGCATTCCTGTTTACACAACCCGCCCGGATACGATTTACGGCGTTACTTATGTTGTGCTTGCAGCAGAACATCCGCTGGTTGAAAAACTGTGTGTGAATAATCCGAAGGCTGACGAAATCAGAGCGTTCTGCAACCGTGTAAGAAATCAGTCTGATATTGAACGTACTTCCAGTGAATCTGAAAAAGAAGGCCTGTTCACCGGTTGCTACTGCATTCATCCGCTTACCGGACGCAAAGTGCAGATTTGGATTACCAACTATGTACTTTACGATTACGGCACGGGCGCAGTTATGGGCGTACCGACACATGATGCCCGCGACTGGATGTTTGCCGGCAAATACGGCCTTGAAAAAATTGTTGTAATTAACCCCAAGGATAAAGAACTTAAATTAGAAGATATGACCGACGCCTACGAAACCAAAGAAGGCGTGCTTGTTAATTCCGGCGAATTCAGCGGCATGGAGCTGCATGAAGGCATGGAAGCAATTAAAGACAAGATTGAAGCGATGGGCATTGGCCAGCGCCGCGTAAACTACCGTCTGCGCGATTGGTTAATCAGCCGCCAGCGTTATTGGGGCGCCCCGATTCCTATCATTTACTGCCCGGACTGCGGCGAAGTGCTTGTACCGGAAGACCAGCTTCCGGTAATGCTTCCGGAAGACGTTAAGTTTGATGCCGGTGCCGTATCGCCGCTGGCAACTTCCGAAAGTTTTGTTAACTGCACTTGCCCGAAATGCGGCAAACCTGCAAAACGCGAAACCGATACCATGGATACCTTCCTGTGTTCTTCCTGGTATTATCTGCGTTATACCGACCCGAAAAATGCCGATGCTCCGTTCGGCAAAGCTAAAGTAAATTACTGGTCTCCTGTTGACCAGTATATCGGCGGCATCGAACACGCAATTCTGCATTTATTATATTCCCGTTTCTTCATGAAAGTGCTGCATGATGCAGGCCTTGTAGATTACAAAGAACCGTTTACCAACCTGCTTACCCAGGGCATGGTAATTAAAGACGGCGCTAAAATGAGTAAATCTCTCGGCAATGTAGTTTCTCCAGAAGAAATTATCGGTAAATACGGCGCCGATACTGCAAGACTGTTTATCATGTTTGCCGCACCGCCTGAAAGAGAACTGGAATGGAGCGACCAGGGCGTTGAAGGTTCCTTCCGTTTCCTCGGCAGGGTATGGCGTATAGTTTACCATTATCAGGATGTTCTGGCTCAGAAAGTTACGCAGTATGATCCTGCTGAACTTGATGAAGCAGGCAAAAACCTGCGCCGCGTGCTGCACAACAGCATTAAAAAGGTAACGGATGACATTGAACAGCGCTTTAATTTCAATACCGCTATCAGCGCCATGATGGAACTGGTAAATGCTTTGTATGCTTATAAAGAAGCAGTTAAAACTCCGCATGCAGGCCTCATTTATGAAGTTGTTTCCAATCTGCTGAAACTTTTGTCCCCGTTTGTTCCGCATATTACGGAAGAACTCTGGCATGGCGTAATTTCCGAAGAAGGCAGCATTCATAATGAAAAATGGCCTAAAGCTGATGCAGAAGCCATGAAAGTTGACAGCATTGAAATTGCTTTGCAGGTTAACGGCAAACTTAAAGGCCGTTTGGTTGTGCCTGCCGATGCCGGTAAAGCTGAACTTGAAAAACTGGCGCTTGCCGAACCGCACGTTGCAGAAACGGTAGATACGGAAAAAATCGTAAAAGTTATCTGCGTGCCGGCCCGCCTGGTCTTCTGTCTCTGCGCTCTGGAGAT
>USHB01000143.1 GCA_900554395.1 uncultured Phascolarctobacterium sp. | reverse complement strand
ACGGGTATCAATGTTGAGTACATCGCCTTCGTTAATGAACAGAGGCACTTTAACAACATAGCCGGTATCCATGGTTGCGGGTTTGCTGCCGCCGGTAGCCGTATCGCCGCGGATGCCCGGGTCGGTTTTAACAACAGTCAGTTCAACGGTGTTCGGCAGGTCAACGCCGATAACACGGCCGCTGTAAATCATGATTTTAGCGTCCATGTTTTCTTTAAGGAAGTTGATGGCATTGCCAAGCTGTTCTTTGGTCAGTTCAGACTGTTCGTAGGTTTCGTTGTCCATGAATACATACATACCGTCAGATTCATAAAGGAACTGCATTGCACGGCGGTCGATGTGTGCTTTCGGCATACGTTCGCCGGCATTGAAGGTACGTTCTACAACAGCGCCGGTGCAGAGGTTGCGCATTTTAGCGCGGACAAAAGCTGCGCCTTTACCCGGTTTTACATGCTGGAATTCTACAACCTGCCATGCGTCGCCGTCGATGGTAACAGTTACGTTGGTTTTAAATTCGTTGGTTGAAATCATAAATGCTCCTCCTGTTTATTTAAAATTAAACAATTTCCATCAGTTGCTTTTTAACGCCGCACAGCACTTTCGCGCCGTCATCCGTCAATACAACCGTGTCTTCGATACGTACACCGCCCTTGCCGGGAATGTAAATACCTGGTTCTATGCTGAACGTCATGCCGCTTTCCAGCACAACATCAGTACCTCGTTTGTTAATATTCGGCATTTCGTGAATTTCAAGGCCTACGCCGTGGCCAAGGCCATGAACATAATTTTCGCCGTATCCGCGCGATGTAATGTAATCTCTTACAATCGCATCAAGTTCTGCCCCCGTCATGCCCGGTTTGGCAGCCTTTAAGCCGCGCCACTGCGCTTCTTCCACAATGGTGTAAATTTCTTTATGCCACGAATTTGCCATGCCCAGAACAACAGTTCTTGTCATGTCCGAATGGTAGCCGTCATACACAGCGCCGAAATCAAAAGTTATAAAATCGCCTATTTCAATTTCCTTGTCGCTTGCCATGCCGTGCGGCAATGCGCTGCGTGCGCCGGAAGCGATAATGGTATCAAACGAAGGCTTTTCGCTGCCCATGCTGCTCATGTAGTATTCAAGCCTTGCCGCAAGCGCCTTTTCCGTCATGCCGGGCTTTATTTCCGGCAGCAGTTTTAAAAATGCTTTATCGGCAATTTTAAAGGCTTTCCACATCAGGTTCAGTTCGCGTTCGTCCTTAACCATGCGCAGGTATTTCAAATCAATGTTAGCAAGCGTTTTATCCGGCAGTTCTGCTTTTAAGCTGTTGTAATCATTATAGCTGTATGCCGCACCGTCAAAGCCGACTTTGGTATGATTTTTAACAAAATCTGCGGCCGCGCGCCAGATATTATCGCTATAAGTAAACACCTTGCAATAATTGGCAACTTCGCCCTGCGCCTGTGTAGTATAACGCCCGTCCGTTATTAAAACAGTGCTTTTGCTGTCGGCATACAGCAGGCTGCTGTCGCCGCGGAAGCCTGTTAAATAGCGAATTGTGGGAATATCCTTAACAATAACGCAGTCCAGACCTTGTGATGCCATCAGGCTTAAAAACCTGCCCAAACGCTGCATCATTTGCACTCCACCATTCTTTCTTCAAACAATAATACTAATATATTTTATCATAAACCGCGCGTGCTGTCACTATTTGCGCGCAAAATTACCCGCTAAAAATAATAATTAAGATGCAAGGCTGCACTTAAATCACGGCTTGTACTGCTCCAGTCATGTTCTATTGCGCCGCCTATTTCCCATTTATCACTGAGTTTTGTACCAATATACGCTGCCGCAACGATATGGTTTTTGCTGCCATCCATATTCGATACGCCGAACAAGCTGCCGCCTTTGGCAAAGGCAAAGTCTGTATTCTGCACTTCTCCATCCAAAATGCGTTTATATGCCAAACTGAAACCGTATTTGCCGTTATCGTCCTGCCTGTCTAAAGCAAGACCAAGCCCGCCGGTTAAATAGTTATCGCTGAAGCCGCCGCTGTGTACGCCAAACACACTGCCGCGCTCTGTAAAGCTGTCCTGCTTGTAATGCGAGTAATCCAATGCGGCAAACGGGCTTAAATGCCAGCCTTTATTGCCGTAATGCAAATCATAAGCATATTTTATGCCTGCGCCGATAACGCTGCTGTCGTAATCACTTTCAACTTTACTACTTAAACCGTTGTAGCTGAAAGCACCGCCAAGATGCCTTGTCATTTCGTTATCCTGCACGCCGTAGCTTACATATCCCGTTACCGTGCCGTGCTTATTTTTAGTACCGCCGTAAAAAGCTGCGGTGTAGTTATCATATTCGCCTTCGGCATTGTTGCCGTACACGCTGCTATCACTATACGCAAACAGTACGCCTGCGTAAGCGTCATCATCATTGTAAAAATCGCGCCCCAGCGTAAGGTTAAAACTGTGGCGGTTTACGCCGTAGTCAGTATCGCCCCAGCTTTTTCCGCTGATTGCCCAAAATGCTTCGTCGCGTTCCAAATGCTGCTGTCGCGTTACTGCCTGCCGCACGTCGCGGTTCTGCATTGCATCACGCGCAAGTTCAAGGTGCATGCCTTCGCTGGCGCTGATGTTTTGTATTGCCCCACGCAGCCCGTTGTTATCCAAAGCATACAGGCGGTACATTTCCTGCTGTTCATCTGCGCTTAAATTATTGTACAAACCATTAATGGCGTTAAAACGGTCAGCGGCAATACCGGCGTTGTTATTGATTGAAGTTGTTACTTTTAACTCCTTGCCATTATTTTCAACTTCAACTTCGCTATTCAGCAAACCGCTAAAATCAGTATTAAAATCACCAACAGTTATAGGATTATCAGAAGTTAAAAATGTACCTGCTGTATCAGGTGCAGCAAAAGTGCCTGCTTTAAGGCTCATTTCGCTTACATCGGCATAGCAGCCAACATTAATAGTTGCGTAATTTTCACCGTCCGTATTTACGGTAATAACACCGTTACCTGTTAAATTACCGTTTACAGTTAATTGTAATGCTTTGTTATTTTCTTCATCCCACACTGCGCCCCAGCTGCCTGCTGCAACAGCGCCATCGTTATAAAGGCTGCCGTTGATAGTTCCGCTGCCCGCGATTGTACCTGCGCCTTCGCTGTAAGCATCGCCTGCTACGCTGCCGTCTATTTGCAAAGTGCCGCCCGCAGCAATGGTTGCACCTTTGTAGGTGTTTTCACCTGTTAATGCCAAAACACCTTCCCCCATTTTATATAGGCCCGCATGCAAACCGGCAAGTCCTGAGTCAGCCAGTTGCTGGTTATACTGCTTCATATAATAATTAGTCATCCAGTTTTCGCCGGACTCGTCAAATTTATAAAATACCCAGCGGTCGTGCAAATCCTTTATATCACTATCTGCACCGTTAAAATCTGTATGTTCCGCACCAAGCGGATTTTCAGCGATGTAACCGGCGCGTATTTCGGAAATATCATTGCTCCAAATGGAATTATACCCCTGCGTATCAACTTTATATAATGCCTGCTCGTTTTGGCCTTCACCTGCAACGGTATAATCACTGCTTATATCACTGCTATCCAAACGGCGCACATTTATAGCGCCCAGCCCGTTTACAGCCTTGCCCGCATCGACTATGCCCTGGCCAAAAATAACATCAATAGGCACATTTTGGTAAACCGTTATATTATTTTCATTAAAAATATAATTATGAAATCTATTTACCACTACCTGTTTAAAACTATCTTTATTTGTTACTTCTGAAAAATCGGATTTAAATGTCTCTTCGTCCCCATTATAAAAATAATCTAAAAAAACATCTTTATTTTTTTCATAATATTCATAAAGTATATTCCACTTATCAAAATTTTCAGGTTCTTCCCCTGTAAAATAAATATTAAAATTTAATTTTGCATTATCTTCTAAATAATCTTCCTGAAGTGTTATAAAATAACCATCTTCTACTTTAATATTGCTATTAGCCGTACTTAAAAGTACATCGCCTATCTGTTTGCCGCTCAAATAAGGAAACGCCTGCTGTACCAATGCACCAACGCCAGTTACCATCGGTGCTGCCATTGATGTACCTGAATAGCACTCATAATATTTTCCATTTGTATCAAAATCTGAATAGACAGAAGTAATATTCCACCCCGGTGCGGTTAAAGTAGTATCTTCATTATACATGGCAAGGTCGGAGAATATAACTATAGCACCACTTCCAGCAGAAAAACTGCCATCCTCATTTTTAGTAAAGCTGTCTGCTTTGGCTGCCGTAACATTAATTATATTATCGTTATATGCTTTATCTTCAAATAATACATCTATATTAGCTTCTAACCCTGCAGTTAAATGCCCTGCATTGCCTGCAGCAAATACTAAAAGTTTATCACTGTCCGCAGCCCTTTTTATATCCAGAAAATAATTTTGATTATTACTAAGCTCCTGCCTTAAATCAAGAAAGTTAGCATAGGATGTAATATCTGTCAGATAAATGCTTGCTCCCCATGAATTATTAATAA
>USHB01000142.1 GCA_900554395.1 uncultured Phascolarctobacterium sp. | reverse complement strand
ATAATCCCTCATTTATTTGTGAACGGGATTTTTATCTACTTCCATGTCCTGTTCACTGCCTGCAATCATTTTACGCATGTCAGTATCAGCGTTAATATTGTTCATACGGTAATAATCCATAACGCCAAGGCGGCCTTTTTCAAGCGCATCTGCAAGTGCAGCAGGAACTTTGGCTTCAGCTTCAACAACTTTCGCCTGCATTTCCTGGGTATAGGCTTTCATTTCCTGCTCTTTGGCAACTGCCATAGCACGGCGTTCTTCGGCACGCGCCTGGGCAATGCGTTTATCGGCTTCCGCCTGGTCGGTCTGCAATGCAGCGCCAATATTGCGTCCAACGTCTACGTCGGCAATATCGATGGAAAGAATTTCAAATGCAGTACCGGCATCCAAACCTTTAGCAAGCACGGTGCGCGAAATATAATCCGGATTCTCCAAAACATCGGTATGGTTTGCGGCAGAGCCTACATTGGTTACAATGCCTTCGCCAACACGGGCTATAATTGTTGCTTCACCGGCGCCGCCAACAAGACGGTCGATATTGGCACGCACGGTAACGCGGGCTTTTACTTTCAGCTCAATGCCGTTTTTGGCAACTGCGGAAACTACCGGAGTTTCAATAACTTCAGGGTTAACGCTCATCTGCACTGCTTCCAGTACATTACGCCCTGCCAAATCAATAGCGCAGGAGCGTTCAAAAGTTAAAGGAATCTGTGCACGGTGTGCTGCAATCAAAGCATCAATAACGCGGTCAACATTACCGCCTGCCAGATAATGTGCTTCAAGCTGGTTTACGTTAACGTCCATACCGGCTTTATTGGCTTTAATAAGCGGCAGCACAATCTGCGAAGCAGGTACACGGCGCAGGCGCATGCCTATTAAGTTCATAATGCCTACATTTACGCCTGCCGCAATGGCTGAAATCCATAATCCAATAGGAACAAAGTTAAAAAACAATGCAATAACAGCAATGATGATAATAAGCGAAAGTAAACCTCCGCTAAATAAAAAGTTCAGCAAAAAATCCATTTACAACACACCCTTTCAATTATTTAACTGTTTTACAAACAATTTACTGCCTTCAATTTTTACAATTTCAATTTCAGCGTCTTTATCTATGTAATCGCCAAAACTTACAACATCCACGCGTTCACCGTCAATAATGGCGGTTCCTGCCGGATGCAAAGGCGCAATTACTTTGCCTCTTTTGCCGAGATAAGCGGAATAATCACCTGCACCGGTATATCCTTCGCTGTTTTTCTGCTTATCACGCAATACAAACGGATTCCAGCTTACGGATGAAGGTATAAACCAGAACAGCAAAGCGCTGATTGCCGCCAGCACTGCCACAGTTCCACCAACAATGCAGAATGCATCCCAGCCGCCGCCAAGAAAGCCAAGTATCAGCGATACTGCGCCTATTGCTCCTAAAATTCCGCCCGGAACAACAATTTCCAGGCCTATTAAAACAGCACCTGCTAAAAGCAGCATTGTATCAAGCGACATTCAATCACCTCCGAAATCTTGTAATTATTATACCATACAACAAAAGATTACAGCAAAATTAAACTTCATAAATGAAAAAATAATCTTTTAAAATCTACTATAACTCAGCAAATGCGTTGTTTAAAATTGCCGTGCAAATCAATTCTTCCCATCTGTACATGCCGCTGTATGTTCCTGTATTTTCATTTTCAGAACTGCCCATGCCATTCATAATATAAATAAAGCCATTTTTATTTTTCCTGTCAACAAACATACCACTTAATAAACCATACGCTTCACCAAAATGGCCGGACATTTCTATATCCCTGTCAGCCACAAAACGGTCCTTATAAATATTTTTCATATTTTGTATGCCAAGCCCGAAACAGCACATTACACCGCCGTAAGTATCGCCGTTTGTTTTGCCGGAATTTAATGTCCAATATGGTTCAAACATTTCATCAATGCTTTTTTTGCTTAAAATACGCCGTCCGTTATATTCCCCATTGTTAATAAACATGTACATCCATTTTTCCAAATCTTTAAGGCTTATTCTTAATCCGCCCTGCGGGAAAAAGACTGTTGCATTTACGCCGATTTTATAATCGGCAGAAGGCCGGTAAAACCATAAATCTTTATAATCATCAACCTGTGCAACCCACGGTCCATTGCTATCCCAATACCCATTATTTATTTTTTTGTAAACTGCTCCCAAATTATATAAATCTTCGCTGTCAAAATCGCCAAGATTAAAACTTGCTTCCATTTCCATGGGGTCAAGTATTGCCGATTTTATATATACATCAAATCTCGTTTGTGTAACTTTTTCTATAATAGTTGCCAGTAAACCATAATTTAAATTGGCGTAGTAAAAAAATTCTCCGGGTGCTTCTTCTTTTGGCGCAAAATGTGCGCCGTTTTCGTAAAAGGCACCATCTTTATCAAAAAATTCCTTAACGCTGAATTGCTGCGGCGCAGAATAAATTTCACCGTCTCTCAGCGAAGATGTATGGCTTAAAAGCATTTTTGATGTTATAGAAATATCAGGAAAATTTGGATTGCGCAAAGTAAAGCCAAGATATTTGCTTATATCTTCATCCAAATCAATCTTGCCTTGTTCTGCAAGCTGCATATATGCCACAGCAACAAAAGTTTTGGAAAGCGAAGCTATGCGTATTTTAGTATCGCTTGTAAAAGGCAAATCATTCTGACGGTTGCGGTTATCAACATATCTGCTGCCCATAGTTTTTTCATATACAAGCCTGCCGTCTTTCATAACAGCTACGCCAAGCCCGGGCACGCCATAACGTGGGCTGTTAATTAAAAATGCCAAATCATTATTGAGCTTATCGTAATTTATATCTTCTGCATATCCTTTTTCTATTGTACTGTTCATGTTTGCTGCCCCATAAACAGAAACGCAAATGCTGCTGCATACTAACATAACAGCTATTAAAATTTTTATACTTTTTATATAAATCATTTAAACCTCATTGCAAAAATATTTAGAATTAATTATAACATTAATTTAAGGCTTAATGATGTCAATAATTAAAATTTTTTAACAAAATGCGCTGTCCAATTTTTCAACTTCCTATTTATCACCGGCCGTTGACACAATCTGTTATCAGTACAGCCCTAACTTTCTTCATATTTGCTGTATAAATAGTGATAATGATACAATCTGCGCTCGCATAAAACTTTACAAAGTCTTTTGTTGCCTGCATTCCTGCTTGTGCCGTTCTACATTTTCTTCATCATCAACTCAATCAATTGCTGCACGGTAAATCAACACGCTAATGCAATCAAGCTGCTCTTCAGTAAAATTCGTAATTTTAACTTTTCCCATAAAATTACTCCTTTCGGCCATTTCAACCATTTTAACCTTTTGACTTATAACATCCTGTCTGCTAATATAGAATTATCAAAACACCACTTTTAACAAAACCTACCAGCAAACCGGAGGCTAACATAATGAATTTATCAGAACTCGAAAGGCTACAAAGCCAACTTAGAATTTTGCAAAATATGACACTACCAGAACAGCAGATAATGCAAATGGCACATTCGGCACAAACTGCCGCTGAATTAATGAATATATCAGCTTTAGATACTATGCAACGTGCCGAAACAGTAATGTGTACTTCAGCCAAAGCTGCCGAAATGGTTTTTCAAAAATACGAACATCTTAACAGAATAGCAAATGCTTCTTACGAAGCATCAGCCAAAATGTCAGGTGCTTATAATTCAACAATGTTTAAAATTTATGTTAGTATGCAAAATTTCATGAACTTTTATGAAATCAATCCAGCCATTCAGGCTATAATGAATTTTGCAGATACACACCAAGATTTTATTGACCATTTTTATAATCAAAATGTTTGGCAGCTCGCAAATTCTTTCAAAGCTTTTGAAAATGTACCTTTTGCAGAACACACTACATACATTGAAAATGTATTATCTGCTTCATCAGAATTTTCTCAAGAAGAAAGAAATCTGATACTTGATAATTCAGGAAGCAGTTTGCAAAAGCCATACATTGATTTTGAACTATCCGACAAAATACTTACTTTATTAAAAGCATTTTTCCCAGCTTTCTTTTTAAAAGATTTTGATGTAAAAGCTGCTAAATCGACTATTATTTCAATAACTGCCATTTTAGCTTTTTTAATAGAATCATATTTCTCTGTTCAAGCTCATGACGATTCTATACAGGCACACAATGATGCCGTTGTTGAACAAAAACAAAATGATGAAAAAATTAGGCTTTTAAAAGTAATATCAGAACAAAACAAAGAACCGCTAAAAATACACAAAGATAAAGCCACCCAAAAAAAGACTAATGATAAGTCACAAATATTACTTTTAAAATTAAATAAATAGAAAAAACAAAATCATTTGAATATGGATTATACGTTACTATCGAAAAATACAGCGCAATCAATCAAGTTTTTTAACATATTCATAAATTTTAAATACGAATGCATCTGCCGCTCAGATGATAAAAAATATATAAAGTTATTATCTATCAAACGATTTTAATAAATATGTTTAATATATAAATATA
>USHB01000141.1 GCA_900554395.1 uncultured Phascolarctobacterium sp. | reverse complement strand
AAGGCAGCAGGCACACATGTATAAATACAGAATTTTCTCTTCCAAGCTCGATAGAAGCCTGTCTGATAGCCTCGAGAAATGGTGTGGACTCGATATCGCCAACTGTTCCGCCGATCTCTGTGATAACTATATCTGTGTCAGTTGATTTGCCTACTCTGTAAAGACGATCCTTTATCTCATTGGTGATATGAGGGATAACCTGTACTGTTCCTCCGCCGTAGTCACCACGACGTTCCTTCTGTAATACTGACCAGTATACCTTTCCTGTGGTAACGTTTGAGTTCTTTGTCAAGCTCTCATCAATAAAACGCTCATAATGTCCCAGATCCAGGTCTGTCTCTGTACCGTCATCGGTTACAAAAACTTCGCCATGCTGATACGGGCTCATTGTGCCAGGGTCAACGTTAATGTAAGGGTCAAACTTTTGGATGGTAACTTTATAACCGCGGCTTTTTAACAATCTGCCGAGCGAAGCAGCAGTAATGCCTTTGCCGAGAGAGGAAACAACACCGCCAGTTACAAAAATATACTTAGTCATAATTTGCCTCCATTCGATAATTTTATTTTAAACTGCATTACATTCTTTCCGGTGCGGATACGCCTAAAATATTAAGGGCGTGGCGCAGCACATGCTGCGTAGCTTTAACAAGTTTAATTCGTGCCTGCTGCAATTCGGGGTCAACGCCCAAAATGCGGCACTGGTTATAGAAGGAATGGAACAGGCCTGCCAAATCATGCACATAGTGGGCAACGCGGTGTACCGCGCGCTCTTTGGCGGCAGATGCAATAAGTTCCGGATATTCTCCCAGTTTTTTAATGAGTTCGGTTTCAGTAGGTTCTGCAAGCAGGCTGTAATCTGCATTTTCAGCTTCTTCAATGCCTGCTTCCTTAAGCTGACGGAAAATGCTGCAAATACGCGCATGCGCATACTGAATATAGTAAACAGGGTTTTCATTGGATTTTTCGGTAGCCAGTGTCAAATCAAAATCAAGCTGGCTGTCAATGCTGCGCATTACAAAGAAAAATCTTGCTGCATCTGTGCCTACTTCTTCAATCAATTCGTTTAAGGTTACGCTCTGGCCGGTACGTTTGGACATTTTTACCAGTTCGCCGTTGCGGTACAGGCTGACCATCTGCAAAATCAGGATTTCAAGCTGGTCAGGATTGTAGCCAAGCGCTCCAACAGCAGCTTTCATGCGGGCAATATAACCATGGTGGTCTGCGCCCCACAGGTTAATAACACGGTCAAATCCGCGCTCAAATTTATTGCGGTGGTAAGCAATATCGGCAGCAAAATAAGTAGGCACGCCGTTATCACGGATAACAACGCGGTCTTTATCGTCGCCGTGTTCGGTAGCTTTCAGCCACAGCGCACCGTCTTTTTCATACATATAACCGCGTTCAGTCAAATAATCGCAGGCTTCCTTAATTTTATTGCCGTCATGCAAAGTCTGTTCGCTGAACCATACATCATAAGTTACGTTAAATGCTTCCAAATCTTCTTTCAGCGCGGCAAGTTTTTCCTTTAAGGCAATGGTACGGAACTCCTCAATGCGTTTTTCTTCATCCATATGCAGGAATTTATCACCGTAAATACGTTTAATACGTTCAGCCGTTTCAATTATATCATGTCCGTGGTAACCGTTTTCGGGGAATTCCACGTCAATGTCAAACGCTTCAAGGTAACGAGCGTTTACGGAAGCTGCCAGATTATTAATCTGGTTACCGGCATCATTAATGTAATATTCACGCGTTACATCATAGCCGGCAGCTTTCATAAGGTTTGCAAGAGCGCTTCCCACAGCGGCGCCGCGGCCATGACCTACATGCAGCGGGCCTGTCGGATTGGCACTTACATATTCAATCTGAATTTTCTCATCAGTCGGCGCTTTTAAATTGCCGTAATTTTCACCGGCTTTTACAATATTTGCAAACATATCGCTGAGCCAGTTGTCTTTTAAATAAAAATTAATAAAACCCGGGCCTGCAATTTCAGCCTTTTCTACATACGCACAGTCAAGATTATCAATTACTGCTTGTGCTACGATTCTCGGATTGCATTTTAAACTTCTGGCAGACTGCATGGCAAAGTTGGTTGCAAAATCACCAAATTCTTTTTGCGGCGGCACCTCCAGCAGTACCTCCGGCAACTCGCCTTCTTTTACAGTACCCTTTTCAATCGCGGTAAGGGCTGCTTTTTTCACAGCGCCTGCCAAAATTTCCTTAATATCCATGCGCATCCTCCTCGATAACAATCTGTATTTTCATTTCGTTCTTTTCCTGTTCCGCCAACTCCAGCATATATTCCAGTTCAATGGTCCATACGCCGTCGCGGCAGTAAACGTAAAGGTATTCGGTATTTGTTTTTAAGCTAAACGTCATATACGGAGTTTTATAAACGCTTATGCATTCAAGCCCTTGGGCAAACTCCTGACGTGATTCCACTGTACCGCTGCGGATAATAACAACATTATCATAATTCCACTTAATGGTAGTTTTTGTACCCTTCATGCCAACGGCTTCAGTTTCATCGTAAAAAACATAAAACTTACCGTTTTTTTCTGCCATTTTGCCAAACGATACAGTCTCGATGGCAGATTTTTCATTATCGCTTTTTTCAAAACTTTTAACGTGAATTTTTACTTTTTTCATTTCCATAAAAAGCACTCCAAAAATGGCCGGAGCCTGCTTCACTTTAAGGTTTCCTTCAACTATAAAAACGAAGCAAGCTCCTCAACAATTTTATCACGGTTCAAAAACTGCCAAAACTTCTTAAATATTATATCTCACCGTTACAATACAGTCAACCGCATATAATTACAGCTGCAACGATTTTGCTTGCTTTAATCTAATAAAGAAGTGTATAATTAATATATTATTTACAAAAACCATTATGGGAGGATGTTTTATGGAACAGGATTTGGGCAGTATTTTAGCCTATGCGCTGTACTTTATTGTACTGTTCGCCATAGGGCTTTATCATATGAAGGATACAGGCGATATGCAGAGTTATATGCTTGGCGGCCGCAAAATAGGACCATGGGTTTCGGCTATGAGCGCCGAAGCATCTGACATGAGCGGCTGGATGCTGATGGGCCTGCCGGGTTACGCTTATGTTGCAGGCGTCAGCGCGTTTTGGATTGCCATCGGCCTTGCGCTCGGCACGTGGCTTAACTGGCGTTTTGTTGCACAAAGGCTGCGTATTTATACCAAAATTGCCAACGATTCCATTACTCTGCCGGACTTTTTTGAAAACCGCTATAACGATAAAAGCAAAATTTTGCGTATCGTATCGGCTGTATTTATTTTTATTTTCTTTTTAATTTATACAGCATCCGGTTTCGTTGCCGGAGGCAGATTGTTCACCACTGTTTTTGATATTTCCTATTTGTCTTCGCTGCTGATTACGGCAGGCATTGTAATTTTCTACACATTTACCGGCGGTTATCTTGCTGTATGCCGCACCGACTTTTTCCAGGGCACTTTAATGTTTTTTGCAATTATCGTTGTTCCTGTTACCGGTATTATGATTGCAGGCGGTCCGGCTGCTACAATCTCGCATCTGCATGCTTTAAATCCTAACTATTTTAATATGCTTACAGATGCTACCGGCTTAACTCTCAGCTTTACGGCTATTGTTTCCCTTATCGGCTGGGGCCTTGGCTATTTTGGCCAGCCGCATATTCTGGTACGTTTTATGAGCATCACTTCCGCCAAAGAAATTCCGCAGGCAACACGCATTGCTATGGTATGGGTAATTTTCTCCCTGTTCTTTGCAGTTGCTTCCGGCCTTGTAGGCAGAGTTGTGCTTGGTGATATTTTAACAGGCGTTAATGCCGAGACAGTTTTTATGGTTATGAACGAACAGTTCTTTAATTCGTTTATGGCGGCAATTATCATTTCTGCTATTTTAGGCGCAATTATGAGTACTTCCTCTGGTCAGCTCCTGGTAACGGCTTCTGCCATTTCCACTGACTTTTATCAGGCATTGCTCCGTAAAAACGCCAGCCAGAAAGAACTTGTTTTCGTCAGCAGAATTGCAGTAATTTTAGTTTCTGCCTGCTCGCTGGCACTGGCATATAATCCTAACAACTACATTCTCGACCTTGTTGCTTACGCCTGGGCAGGTTTTGGCGCCTCCTTCGGTCCGCTGATGCTATTCAGCCTGTTCTGGAAACGCACGACTTTAAAAGGCGCTGTTGCAGGCGTATTCTTCGGCGGCAGCACCGTTCTTTTATGGAAAGAATGTTTTGCCTACACCGGCCTGTATGAAATCATCCCCGGTTTTATAGTTTCCTGCCTGGCAATTTTTATTGTCAGCCTGCTTGATAAAAAACCGTCCGATTCCATTATTAAAGATTTTGAAACTACCGAAAAACATATTAATGATTTGTAATAATAACAAGCAAAAATCCTGCACTGAAAAAGTGCAGGATTTTTTTATATGTTTTTTCATTACAAACTTTGTCCTAAACGAAACGCTTCTTCCGGATATGTAGTTTTAGCAATCGCATCACGCGTCGGGCAATTAGGCGCAAGCACTCTGCCG
>USHB01000140.1 GCA_900554395.1 uncultured Phascolarctobacterium sp. | reverse complement strand
ATAATTTAAAACCGGTTCGATAAATTTTAATTGGCTTTTGCGTTGTATTAAAAAAGCGGCAAAACCTGTAATATTTAAAAGCAAACCTAAAAAACAAGACTGTTTTGGCAGAATTTTTTATATTAACCTAAAAAATTTACGTTTAACAAAAAAGTTACCAGTACGCAAGACAATGTAAAGTAAGACATAAATAAACCAAAAATGTCTTGCGGGGGGGTAAAAGTGTGGTATAATTTTATTAAGTTTAAGGTTTTTTAAATAACAGCGCCTTTTGATTGAGTGTACCATGAGCAAGTCTTCCTTCTTAACCAGTATATATAAAAGGCGCTGTTATAGATAAGTTTGGCTTAAAATACGGAGCGCCGTGTTTTAAGGTTAGCGCCTCCGGGGATTATCAATGAAAAAGGCTGTCTTCCCAAAATAATACATTGGTTTGGAGGCGCTAAAAATTGAAAAGTATCTGCCTGTGGGGTAACTTTAAAGAAGTCTGTCCAATCTTTCCACACGTCCTGCGGGCAGTTGCTTTATTGAAGCGTGTTTTATAATTTATATAAAGTGGGTGTTTTTGTGGAAGCAAAACAGTTTGACAAAGCAAGGTTTAAGCACATTGCCGGAGATTGTGTGGCAGAGTATTATAATTTTATGCCACGCAGCAATTTAGGTATGAAAAAATGGGAGATTAAAGCGCGTTATGCCGATGGCAAATGCAAGGTTGTTGTATTGCGCGACAGTGGTTTCAGCGTAACCGGCATGGTTATTGAGGTAAACGATTTTAAAACGCGCGGGGAACGTAATGCCGAAATTTTCCGTTTGTACCACGAAGAAGGCCTGAGCCAGATTTTTCTGGCAAATTTGTTTAGTATCAGCCAGCCGTCGGTATCGCTTATCGTAAACGGCAAAAGTAAATAATGTATTATTGAGCGGATAATTATGTAAACACGTTTTATTTAAAGCACGGTGCAGGTCGTGCTTTTATTTTTTGTTGTGCCTAATTCACATTTCCTTTGCTTTTGGCAGGCAGGAGTGCTTTAAATTTGGTCGAATTAAATATAATATAGGTTTATAACAAAGTGGTTTGGAGGTAAAACAATGAAAAACTATGCTTTAGAAGATGAGATATTATATCATGTAGGCCTTTCACGTAAAATGCTGCAAGGAGCAGAATATGCCCTGCTTCCGGGAGATCCGGGCAGAGTAGAGGCTTTGGCCAAAGCCGTAGGGCCGGCAAGATTTTTAAATGCGCACCGCGAGTATACAAGCTGGCTTGCAGATGCTGAGGGCAAAAAAGTTCTGGTTTGTTCAACCGGTATGGGCGGGCCTTCTGTCGCTATTGGAATGGAAGAACTGGCGCGTCTGGGCATAAAGAATTTTATCCGCGTTGGCACAACCGGCTCCATACAGGAACATGTTAACCTGGGCGACGTTATAATTAATAACGCCGCTGTGCGTTTGGAAGGTACTTCCACGCATTATGCACCAATAAATTTTCCTGCTGTGGCAGATTTAAAGCTGACAAATGCTTTGGCATATTCTGCCGAAGAAATGGATATACCGCATCATGTTGGCATTTCGGTATCGTCTGATACTTTTTGGCCGGGGCAGGAACGGTATGACAGTTTTACAGGCTATGTATGCAATGATTTGCGCGGTACGCTTAAAGAGTGGCAGCAGCTTGGTGCGCTGAACTATGAAATGGAAACGGCAGCGCTGTTTGTTGTCGCTCAGGCTTTCGGGCTTAAAGCTGCTTCTATCTGCGGCGTTATTGCCAAACGTACGCAAAGCGAAAGCGTAGCGCCGCCGGAAGTGTATGAACTGGCATCCCGGCGTTTTTGCGCAGTGGTTAATCATGCGTTGCATGTGTTGCTTAAGGAGGAATAGTTATGGCAAGAGCTATAATATTGCTGCTTGATTCATTTGGCATTGGCAATGCTGCCGATGCTGCCCGGTTTAACGATGAAGGCGCCGATACGCTTGGGCATATTTGTGATTGGATGGCGGCAAACCGTAAAAAGGCTGATGGCAGCTCTGCTTTATTGCAGTTACCCAATATGGCGCGTCTTGGTTTGGCAAAAGCAGCGGAATTAAGCCGGGGCAAAAGCCTTAATTATAACATAGCTCCGGAAAGTGCAGCAGTTGAAGGTGCATATACTTATGCCTCGGAAGTAAGCCTTGGTAAGGATACTTTAAGCGGCCACTGGGAAATGATGGGTGTGCCTGTAAATTTTGAATGGGGCTATTTCCCCGATAAGCCGAAATGTTTTCCGCTGGAACTTGTGGAGGCTATTATCCGCGAAGGCGGGCTGCCCGGAGTGCTTGGCGAAAAGCATGCCAGTGGCACTGAAATTATTAAAGAACTTGGCGAGGAACATATAAAAAGCGGCAAACCGATAATTTATACCAGTGCGGACAGTGTTTTGCAGATTGCCGCCCATGAAGAGGCTTTTGGGCTGGAACGGCTGTATGATTTGTGCAAAATTTGTTATGAACTGGTTAAGCCTTACCGCATTGCACGTATTATTGCACGCCCCTTTGTGGGCACTTGCGCCGCAGATTTTGTGCGCACAGGCAACAGGCACGATTATGCAGTGCCTGCGCCGGAGCCAACGCTTTTGGATAAATTGACGGAAGCGGGCGGCAATGTATATGCTGTTGGCAAAATTGCCGATATTTTTGCACACCGCGGTATCAGCAAACATTACCCGGCAGCGGGACTGGAAGCAATTTTTAACGCCAGCAAGCAAGCGGTGGCAGATGCACCAGATAACACACTGGTGTTCAGCAATTTTGTTGATTTTGATTCTTCGTACGGACACAGGCGCAATGCTTTAGGATATGGCGAAGCATTGGAATATTTTGACAGCCGCCTGCCGGAAATTTTAGCGCAGTTAAAAGATGGAGATTTGCTGCTTGTAACTGCCGACCATGGCTGCGACCCAACGTGGAAGGGCAGCGACCATACGCGGGAGCATATACCGGTGCTGTTTTACGGCAAAGGTATTAAACCGCAGCCGCTTGCGCCGATGCCTTCTTTTAGCTGTATTGGGCAGACATTGGCAGTGCATTTGGGATTGCAGCCGCTTGCGCATGGAACAGCGGCAAGTTTTGAATAAGCGGGGTGAATGATATGAAAAAACTTAATTTGTTTTTTATACTGGCTTTAATTTATTGTGCTTTTACCGGTTTTGCACCAAAAGCCATGGCTGCTTTTGCCGAACAGCCTGCAACTTTGGTTGTATTTGACCGCAGCGGCAATGTAACGCAGGACGTATACCGTATATGGCGCGAGCCTGTAAGATGGGCTTACCATTTCCCGGATTTTAAAATGGTAGATAACGACACGGCTAAAGCTGTGGCAGCCGAGAAAATTTTTACTCCTCAAGGTAAAATAAAAATTAATGCTGCTGTAATGCAGAGCATAGCCGAAGAAGCACAGATAGAAGCATTGGTGCTGGTAATGGTAGATGACCTGGATTCCTTTATGGTTAACCGCTTTTTCGGTTTCGGCAGTGATTTTGATGATACTTACATTGAAACTATCGCCAACGCGGATATTTATGTATACCGGCATGACGGCAACAGATTCTCGGAAAAAGAAATTTATGAGCGTGATGTAGAGCCTATGGGCAACCAGAAAGACCCGGTAGACATTATGAAATGGGCAATCTGCAAACAGGTGAACCTGATGGAAGGACGTCCGATTATTGAATGATAGTACAAAATATTGAGGTTGCAAATTTTAAAATATACAATATTTTGTAGAAAAGGCTTTACAAATAATTATTATTGTTTTATAATATGGTCATGAAACAGATTTGAGGAGTGAGTTTTATGACATACGAAATGGACGGCATTAAAGTTAACTGCACAGAAGGTATCAGCAAAGAAGAAGCTGCAATTTATTTAAAAGAGCAGCTGCAGGCAAGGCCGCACGAAACTTTGATTTCGGTAGATTTAAGCCTCAGCGGTGATAATGTAGTGGTAAAACCGCATTATGATACCATTGTAAGAGTACGCCGCATTACCGGCTATCTCAGCACGCTGCCGCGCTTTAACGATGCCAAAAAAGCAGAAGTTGCCGACCGCGTATGCCATTTGCACTAATATAAAATTGTGCCTTCCGGTTCATTCCGGAAGGCTTTTTTATTTTGCCGCTGTATTGTATAATATCTTTAAAAAACAAAAGGAGCAGTTTATGCGCAACTACACAAAAATATATATAACGCCTAAAGGAGAACGTGCTGCCAGAGGCGGTCATCCATGGGTTTATGCCGATGAAATTATCAATATAGAAGGAAGTTATCAAAACGGTGATTTGGTTGATGTTGTAACCAACAAAGGCAAATATCTCGGTACCGGTTTTATTAACGATAACAGCAAAATAAGGGTAAGGATAATTTCTGCCAATACCAATGATAAGTTTGACGTTGCTTTCTGGCGGCGCCGTTTGCAGTATGCCATTGATTACCGCCGCACTGTTATGCCCGGTGATGATTTTAAATGCTGCCGAGTGATTTTTGGCGAAGCGGATATGTTCCCGGGCCTTACGGTAGACCGTTTTAATGATATTTTGGT
>USHB01000139.1 GCA_900554395.1 uncultured Phascolarctobacterium sp. | reverse complement strand
ACATATCTACCGGTTTATTTTCATGCAGAGTATCCATTTGCACGTGGATTTCCTGCCATTTTTGATAATTGCGGATAGCAGTATCGCCTACCCCTTTAGCACCGGGGCCGGGAATTGTATTGCGGCATGCCAGCCCATTGCATACCGGGCAGGCTTTACATTTAGCATTATCAATGCATTTTTTTGCATTTTGCAAAACTTCATTATAATTCATAGCTGAACCTCCCTAAAACCAACTTCGTTTATTATTGTACTATATTTATAAACAAAAAGCATTAGTAAAATTAAAAACTCCGGCAAAATACCGGAGTTAAATTTTACTGTTATTTTTTCTTTACCTGGCCATTATTCCATGCTTCGGCAGCTTTTTTATATGAAGTGAAATCATCCGTAGCAGCATTGCAATTTGTGCATACTACTTTATTGAGTGTATCATGTTTAAAAGTCCCCATTGTAACAAACTTAGCGGTTTTCTGCCCGCATAACCGACAATTTTTTAATTCTACCGGCTTGTAATCACCTGTAGATGCTTTTTGAAACAGATAGTAAAAAACACCTGCCGCTATACCGGCAATTACAGCATACATCATCATATCACCCATAAAAATCACCCCTTATATTTATTAAGCTGTTCCTTATTTTTATTGTAACATATAAAACTCCAACAAGAAAATAAAATTTAGGCAAATAAAAGAAAAGCAGAAACAAAATTGTTTCTGCTTTTCAACATAACCAACAGTTTTATCCACATCAGTCTTTTTTTGCACTGGCAATCTGCGGTTTTTTTGTATTTTTTATGCGCAGCGTAACTACAACATCATCTCCGTCAAGTTCCTGCTTAATTTGCGCAGGAATACCGGCATCATTAATGGTGCTGACAATTTTTTTTACGCTGTTTAAATAGATGCGCACATCATTAACAATAACAAGGCGTTTCTTCGGTTTTGTCGTTTCATCAGCCAAAATTTTAGCTATATATTCATCAGTCTGCTTAACATTCCAGCCATTTTTTATAATCAGTTTCAAAACCTGTTCCTGCTGTGCTTTGTCTTTAATTTTCAGCAAAGCCCTGCCATGGCGTTCTGTAAGCTGCGCATCTTTCAATGCGGTGCGTATTTCCAAAGGCAGATTTAACAAACGCAGTTTATTGGCAATAGTAGATTGCTTTTTACCGACACGTACAGCCATTGCTTCCTGAGTAAGGTTAAACTGCGTCATTAATTTTTCGTAACCTTCAGCTTCTTCCAAAAAATGTAAATCTTCACGCTGTAAATTTTCAATTAAGGCAATTTCAGCAATTTGCTGCTCGGTATAGCTGCTTATAATTACCGGTACATCTTTTAAACCTGCCATTTTACTGGCGCGCAAGCGGCGTTCACCGGCAATTAACAAATAATTGTCATCAGTGCCGCGTGCAACCAAAAGAGGCTGCAAAACACCGTATTCAGCAATAGAAGCTGCCAAATCATCAAGCGCCTGCGGTTCAAAATCCTTACGTGGCTGATATGGATTAGGCTGTATTTTTTCTACCGGCACGCGCACCACGTTTATTTCACTGCTGAAATGTTTAATAACCGAGCTGCCTTCCTGTTCTGTCTGTAAAATTTTAAAACCGTCCTCAACCATGTTGTACCTCCATTATTCCAACGGATTTTTTTCCGGTAATCCCGCCTTGCGCGGATAAGCCTTCGGGGAAGGCTTAATCTTTTTAATGCTCACCACTGCCCTGCCGTCATCAAGACCGGGCAGTTCAACCTGCTGCGCATTAACAAGTTTGCCGCCAAGTACATTTAAAGCCTTTGCGGCAGAAGCAATTTCCTCTTTATATTTAGCGCCTTTTAAAGCAACAAACATGCCGCCAACTTTAACAAGAGGCAGGCAATATTCTGAAAGCACCGATAAGCGTGCAACAGCACGTGCCGTGACAATATCATATTTTTCACGGTGCGCTGAATTTTTACCGGCATCCTCTGCCCGTAAATGCACACATTCAATTTGCTGCAAACCAAGTTCATCAATTACCCGCTGCAAAAAATTTAAACGCTTGGCAAGAGAATCTATCAGCACTACTTTTAATGACGGACAGAAAATTTTAAGCGGAATGCCGGGAAATCCGGCACCGGTTCCTACATCTGCCAAAACTTTACCCGGGAAATAATCTGCATAAGCCATTAAAGAATCGACGATATGTTTTACAGCAACGTCATGAGGCTCAGTAAGGGCAGTTAAATTCATAACCTTATTGGTCTCTATCAGCATTTCATAATATTTTTCAAATTGCAGAAGCTGCTCTCCGGAAAGTTCAAACCCTGCCTGTCCTGCACTTTCTGCAAGTATTTGTTTAAAATCAGTCATTATCCTGCTCCTTGCGGCGCTTAACTTCAAGCACAATCATCAATACATTAATGTCAGCCGGTGAAACACCGGAAATACGTGATGCCTGCCCTATTGATACGGGACGGATTTTATCAAGTTTTTCAACTGCTTCTGAAGACAATTCCTTAATGGAATGATAATCAATATTTTGCGGAATCAGTTTATTTTCGAGTTTTAACGCACGTTCAACTTCCTGTTTCTGCTTATTGATATAACCTTCATATTTGGCAAAAATTTCAGTCTGCTCTGCCACAACTTCCGGCAGTTCAGGAAGATTGAACTCAGAAACAAGTTTATTATATGTAACTTCGCCGCGGCGCAGTAAATCAAGCATTGTCATGCCGGGCCTTACAGGCGCAGTGCCCATATTTTTTAATTTTTGTTCCGTTTCAGCATTAGGAGAAACGTTAGTATTTGCTAACTGATGTATTGTACGTTCCAGTAAAGTACGTTTTTCCGTAAATTTTTCATAACGCGCATCATCAACAAGGCCAATTTGCCTGCCTTTTTCCGTAAGGCGCAAATCAGCATTATCCTGCCTGAGCAGCAAACGGTATTCCGCACGCGAGGTCATCATTCTATACGGTTCATTAGTGCCTTTCGTTACCAAATCGTCAATTAAAACGCCAATATAGGCTTCATTCCTGCCTAAAACAAAAGGTTCCTGACCGTTAATTTTACGCATGGCATTAATGCCGGCAATCAAACCCTGCGCCGCGGCTTCTTCATAACCGCTGGTACCGTTGGACTGCCCTGCCGAGAATAAACCGCTGATTGCTTTATGCTCCAATGAAGCTTTTAACTGCAATGGGTCAAGGCAATCATAATCAATCGCATAACCGGCACGCATCATACGGCAATTTTCCAAACCGGGTATTGTCTGCATAAATTTAAGCTGGACATCAGCAGGAAGAGAACTGGACATACCCTGTACATACATTTCGTTAGTACGCAATCCTTCCGGTTCGATAAATAACTGATGACGTTCCTTATTGGCAAAACGTACAATTTTTGACTCAATTGAAGGGCAATAACGAGGGCCAACACCTTCAATCATGCCGTTAAACATGCCTGATAAATGCAGATTATCGCGTATAATCTGATGGGTTTTTTCATTGGTATACGTAAGCCAGCACGGAATCTGGCTGCGTTCTTTGATATCACTGATGAACGAAAAATTACGCAGTTCAGCATCGCCGTTTTGGATTTCCATTTTGCTGTAATCAAGGCTGCGGGCATCAATACGCGCAGGCGTGCCCGTTTTAAAACGCATAAGTTCCAGCCCATTTTCAAGCAGCGACTGCGATAACTTATTAGCGCTTCGCAAACCGTTAGGGCCGGATTCATAATTAACCTGCCCATATACAATACGCGCACGCAGATAAGTACCCGTTGCCAGAATTACGCATTTTGCCTCAAAAACTTCACCTGTTTCAGCCTCTACCCCGACAACTTCACCATTGCTCACAAGCAGCTTATCAACCATTAACTGTTTTACATCCAGTTTTTCCTGATTTTCAACTGTCTGTTTCATAATGGTATGGTAAAAAGGCTTGTCTTCCTGAGCGCGCAGAGCCTGAACAGCATAACCTTTGCCGGTATTCAGCAAACGCATTTGTATGCAGGCTTTATCGGCGGCAATGCCCATTTCACCGCCTAAAGCATCAATTTCACGCACCAAATGACCTTTGGCAGGCCCGCCAACCGATGGGTTGCAAGGCATTAAAGCAATATTATCCATGGAAAGCGTTGCCAACAGTGTTTTCCCGCCCAAACGCGCAGCAGCCAAAGCAGCTTCTACACCGGCATGGCCGGCACCGACAACAATTACATCATAACTATCAGTAATATACATAGTTTCACCCATAAAAATTATTTACCGATACAGAATTTGGAGAAAATTTCATTAATTATTTCGTCACGGACGGCATCACCTGTAATTTCACCAAGATATTCCGCCGCATTACGCAAATCAATCATAATACAATCATAAGGCAAATGATTTTCAGCAGCAGCCAGAGCATCATTCATGCTGTCAAGACTGCTTCTCAACAAACGTTCGTGGCGTGCGTTCTGCACATAAATGCCATCACCCAAATGCTTATCATTGCCATATACAAATTTTTGCAGCCATTCCGTAAAATTTTCAAAACCTGCACCTGTTTTAGCCGATAATTCAATTAACGGCGCAGTTTTAAATTCGTCAG
>USHB01000138.1 GCA_900554395.1 uncultured Phascolarctobacterium sp. | reverse complement strand
CCATTTTAGCATAATACCGCCAAAAAAGGAAGGGATTTTGTCTGGTTATATTTATTGTTTTCTATATCTTATCAATGTAGATTTACTAATACCTGTCAGTCGCTCAACTTCTTTATAACTTCTGGTCTTTTTCAGCTCTAACGCCAGTTCTATTTTATCACTGGGAATTCGAGGCCTGCCTTCCCTATAACCATTTTTAGTCCTGGCTATCAAACGACCTTCATAAGTACGTTCGTAAATCAACGTTCTTTCAAATTCAGCAAAAGCCAACAAAACCGTAATGAAAAAATTACCCATCGCAGTATTCTCCAAAAGACCGATGTTTAAAATGTGTACATTAATACCTTTAGCAAATAATGCCTGTATTAACTCAATGCCTTCCGTTACATTTCTTGCTAACCTGTCCAGTTTGGTAACAACCAGTGTGTCGCCGGTTTCCAGGCGATTTATTAAGGCGAAAAACTTCGGCCTGTGTGTAGTCTTGCCGCTAAATTGTTCTACTATAATTTCATCACATTTTTCAGCTTCCAATTTCAATGTCTGCTCATCAATAGAATTACCTTTTAGCTGCTGTTTTCTCGTGCTAACTCGCACATAACCATATTTCATATACTATTGTCCTTCTTTCAATCAAAAAATTAAAACGCAGTTTTTGCCCTGCGTTTTAATTTCAAATTACATATTTCATCATTACTCTTACCAATCCATGCTTCTACGCTGTTCTCAAGAACTTGCCCCTACATACTATCGTTGCTTTCTATGCAGCTATATTCGCCTGCTTCTGGCAATCCATGCACAGCGGATGCCCGAATTTGGCGATAGAATACTCAATAATCCTATCGCTGGTAATAACTTCTCCACAGCCTGTACATGTTATTACGTTATTGCCTTGCACTGCTTTAACCTTTGTTTTAGTTTTTAGCGCAACATTTTTACCTTTTGCGGATACGTTCCGAGGTTCAGCAAAATTATTTTCATCAGTCCTAAGGTCTGATTCCGGGTCATCTCCCGTTGCAATGCAGAAGCTGAGCATATAGGCATATTTTATCGCCGCTGTCTGTGCTTTCATTATCGCTTTATCTCCTGCATCTTGACCGCTACCTATTCCATAAATTCGCACTTCTTCACCGCTGTCACTGTCGATAAGGATAATTTCTACTTTTACTGTTGCCAGATGTTCAGTATTACCTTTAAGGTTGGTAACGTCAGTAAACTCCACCAGTTCCGGCACAGCAATACAGGCAATTTTATTTTTCGTCAACGATTCGTTAACTTTTTGCAGTACATCTTCCGCCGTTGCGTACTTATATTTGTGAAAGCTGTTTAATCCGTTTTTGGCAACATAGGCACAATCTGCCATAACTGCAAGTAATTTCTTGGCAATGTTGGTGTTTTCCATTGTATACAACTCCTTATGATTTCATGTCCAATGTCCGGATGTCCAGCAGTAAAATGGTGTGTTAGCCATTGCTTTCCGACATTTTTACACCTTTTTTCCGCAGGACATGTGGACATCAATATTCATTTGGAAAAAGAACTGTCAGCCTGTCATATTCATTACCTGTACTGCTTTCGGCAATAATCCATATTTTGCCCTTTAAAGTATTATATGCTCCCAAGACCATACTAAAAGTTTTAACAGCTTCGTTATTGCTTCCGGTATCAGCTTCCGATACGTCGCCCCAGTCAAGCGATTTAAAACGGCGCATTGCTTCATAAATTTCTCTTTGAAATTTACCGTTATGAATAGTTTCGGTTGTTATCCCCAGTGTTTGAAATCTCTGTACGTTATCAAATAAACTCATAATTCTTCCTCCTTTTAGGCATAAAAATAGCAGGCAATTTTTTATGCTGCCTGCTTCATGCTCGTCTTAACCAATCTGCCATAAGGACAGTTATCCGCAACAGCGCAATAATCCTTGCATTTCCTATCCTGCCAGCGTTCTTTAGGAGTGCAGAGCTGCGGCAGATGGCCTTTATTAAGAGCTTCTTTTAACATTTTTGCTTTGGTTTCCATGTACAGCTTAATCCAACGGTCAGATATTTTGTTAATATGGATTATATACACCGGCTTACGAATATTCCTTTCTTCTGCTATGCGAAGGGAATAATCACGGCACATAGCCTGTATTTCCATACGTTCTACTTTAAAGCCACGTTGCTCTAACAGTATGCGGTAGTAGTTAACCTGTATTGCCCAGTCTAAAATATGGCGCACTCCGTCAGTGCGCCATTCTTTTTTTGTTTTCGGCTGACCTTTTCTTAAACCTGTCTTGTATACTTCTCCTGTCGGCACATCTACCTTATAAAAACCAAGGGCACGCATAAGTTTATAGGAACTTGTAATTTTGTAGTCGCCAAGGGTTTTATCGCTTATATCTATAATCTGCCCGTACAGGTCAAACTTGCCGCTTGTCACTTCATCAGCAAGGCGTTCTTCGCTTAATATATTGCCTTCAGTATGCCCTTCGTTAATGGTGTGAACAGCGCTGCCATGAATGGCATATAGCTGCTGCATAGGGTCAACGGCATAATCTGTTGTTTTCTTTAAATAGGTTTCTCTTATGCCGCAAAGAAGTTCCGTTACCGTTGGTTCATCAATCTTCCTGTCAAGAGACTGTGCTATTGCCCTAAGTGTAGGCAGAAACATACAACGCTGCTTTCTTACGCATTTATTAAGGCAATCCGTTATCTTTACCTTATCACCATGCGGGCAAATGAATGCTGTTGCTGTCATGATTTATCCTCCTTTTAATGTACCCATTTCTTAATCAAATTATCAGCATTAGTCAGTTCCTTATTGCTCATCATCTTTAACTCTTATAGCAAGGCGATTATCCGTCTCAAACTTGTTAAAGTTAAAATAATCGCCGGCTTTCTCCGAGAAATTATAGGTTTTAATAATTTTTTTACTGGCTTTTTCCAAATCTTCTTCGTAACCGAGGTGCGCTTTTGGAAAAGTTTCATTTAAAAATTCTACTGCTTCTTTCCACCATATAAAATAATAAGTATCACCATTGCCCTGATAGCAGTAATCCACTATATAACGGTCTTTGAAATATAAACCAAGTTTATCTGTATTAACGTAAATATTACACCCCGATTCTTCGCTTTGGTACACCATTTTAACGGTTCCGTTATATTTTTCTTTCAGCATATATTCCAGTGCTGTCATATTCGGATTCCAGGCGCTTTCAGTATCAATACGCAGATAATAACCAGCCGTATCTTTTTCTACGTTTGCATCACAGTTGGCAAAATAATCCCTGCCGTCACAATATTCCCCATTTGCCACTTTAGGCAATCCGCATAATTTTAAAAACTGCTTTATTGAATTAAGCTTCCGGTCACCAAGACATTTACTAACAAGTAAGCGTATTTCTTCAAGCGGCTTTTTGCGTTTACTGTAAAAAACTATGCCGTTGGAACAGTAATTTGCCAATTTTCATTCCTCCCAAAAGATGTCCAATGTCCTGATGTCCAGTAATAAAAAGGTGTGTAAAAGCCTGTTTTGTGACTTTACACACCCTTTTTCCGTTGGACATGCGGACATTGGACATAAGAACATTCCTAATCAGGCCGTTTGCAGAGTCTGCGGCAGCATGATAATCTTCCTGTTTTTTGCTGCTTCAACACTTTCATCTAAAAGTGTTCCGCCAATACGTTCCAGTTCCGTTGCACGGTTATAATCCGCTACGTCCTGAGAGCTTCTTGTAACAGCATTGACCAAACCATACTGCGTAAATTCTCCTGCCATGATGAAGTGGCGCAGAATAGATGCCCTTTCGTTTTTGTTTAAAACGTACCTGTCACCAAGCACCTCCACTGTCTGTACAGGGTCATCACCTGTTTTAAGGTTCTTTGCCATGCGCAGCTTATTTACTGTAAGCATGAACTTTGCTTCATCAACGGCAGCGCTTACAATATCCTGTACTTTCATAAAGTAGGCTTTATCGTCAGCAGCTAAAGTTTCATCACTGTAAAGTTCATAGGCGTTGTCAGTATCTTCTACCTGCCTGCCGGTATGATATTTCTTATGGGCAAGGTCTTTACTGATTAAGCCGTTTTTGCATACAAGGCGGTATACCAAAGGCTCTACCTTTAATGCTCCCAAGCCAATTTCACTGTTAGAAATTACAAACCCTGCCTGTACAACGTCACCCGGCACAACTTCAGTTTTCATTGCTTTATTGATGACCTTTAAGTAGAGGTGCGTTTCCGTTACATCACAGCTTACAATCTCGCAGCCTTTCATACTTGCGATAACAGGCAGCACATGGTCTACCAGTTCCAAATTATCCAGTCTGCGGTAGCGGTCGCTTAAAAAGGCACGCAATTTACCGTCTAAAGTACGGAGCATACGTTTTTCCGGAGCAGCATTAAACCAGCTATTAATGTTGCTATCAAGAAGCGCTGGATTATCCTGCCGCATACGCTCATAATATTTGTACGGAATACCTAAACGGTCGGCAATTTGCCTGTGGGCAATTTCAGAAATGCGGTAACTTAACTTATCGCTATCTGTTGCAACTGTGAGCATACTTAACCCATTTACCGAATTAACGGTAGTGCTTCTGGTATCGGCAATTAAATCCTTGCGTGCCATTCTCTGGCGTTCCAGTTCCCCAT
>USHB01000137.1 GCA_900554395.1 uncultured Phascolarctobacterium sp. | reverse complement strand
CTGCCGGTTATGATATTTGCGTTGTATTCGGCAATATCGCCCTCGACCGCAGCCAGGTAAACGAAGACGGACGCATCCGCAAATATAATGCGGCTTTTGTTGCTTATAAAGGCAAAGCCCTTGGCAACGGCAGACTGCCGCATAATTTTATCGTTAAGCACTCGCTGCCGGATTACCGTGAATTTGACGACAGCCGTTATTTTTACAGCCTGGCACAGCTTGCAGCCGAACTTGGCACAACACCGGAAAATTTAACCGCGCCGGTTGAATTACAAATTAAAGGCAACACAGTTAAACTGGGCATAATGCTTTGTGAAGACGGCTGGACAGATAATTACCACTTTAATGTGCCGCAGGCACTTGCAAACAGCGGTGCCGATATTTTATGCAATATCTCCTGCTCTCCGTTTACTTTAAATAAAAACGCCAAACGCCACCGTCTTTTTGGCGCACAGGCAAAATCTGCGCACCTGCCGCTTGTTTACTGCAACAACACCGGTATTCAAAACAACGGTAAAAACGTATTTACTTATGACGGATGCAGTTCTGTTTATAACGCAGACGGAACGCTTGCTGCTGAAGCAGAATCATATTCAGAAACAATTTTGTACTTTGATTTTGATACAGAACTTAAAACAATAAGCACTGCGTTGCACAACACCAAAACAACCGGTAAAACAGAAGCTGTTTATAAAGCCATCCGTTACGGAACCGAAAAATTTTTGCAGCAGCTGGGAATAACAAAAATGGTTGTCGGCCTATCCGGAGGCATAGATTCTGCCGTTACCGCAGCATTATATACCGATATTTTAGGCCCGCAAAACGTACTTTTGGTTAATATGCCCGGCCGTTACAACGCCGAACTGACTAAAAACATGGCGTTAAAAACAGCGCAAAGCCTGCAGGCAAATTACATGGTAGTGCCTATTACCGCAAGCGTGGAAAACACTTACAGCCAATTTACGCAAACGCCTGTTACAAGCTATTTAAACGGCACCCAGTTTAATTTAAACGTAACACCCTACGTTATGGAAAACATTCAGGCACGCGACCGCGGCGCCCGTATACTTGCAGGAGTTGCCGCCGCTTTTGGCGGAGCGTTTTCCTGCAACAGCAACAAAACGGAAATAACAGTCGGCTACGCTACCTTTTACGGCGATATTTGCGGTGCAATAGCTCCTATCGGCGATTTGTGGAAACACGATGTATATGCTCTTGGGCGTTATTTAAACGAAAAAGTTTTTGCAAAACCGGTTATACCGGAAGAAATTTTTACCATGCGCCCCAGCGCGGAACTATCGCCTGAACAAACTGTCGGTACAGGCGGCGACCCGCTTGTTTATCCCTACCATGATAAACTGTTTGCCATGTTTATAGAAAGCTGGCGCAAAACCTCCCCTGCCGATATTTTACGCTGGTACAGCGAAGGCACATTGGCAGAACATCTAAATTGCAGCCGGGAACTTATTGACGGCGCTTTTAAAACACCGGCAGATTTTATAAATGACCTTGAACGCTGGTGGAAATTGTTTTGCGGGCTTGCCGTTGCCAAACGCATCCAGGCTCCGCCTATCATCAGCATTTCACGCCGCGCATACGGCTATGACCACCGCGAAGCACAGCTTACGCCATATTTCTCACGTGAATATTATCAGTTAAAAAACAAACTATTAAAAAAATAAGAGGGCGTAAGCCCTCTTATTTTGCACAAAAGGCTGTCTGAAAAAGCAGCCTTATTTTATTATCAAACAATCAATCCGTATATCTTTCCGGGAAGAATGTACGCAGCACTTTTTCATCCTGCGGCTTGCCCATATAATTGCCAATTAAAAACAATACCAAAGATACGCTTATGCCGATAACGATTTGGTGCAAATCAAAAACCTTAATCTGCATTGCCATGGAAGCGCAGTAGCAGATAACGCCGCCAATCATTGCCAGAATTGCACCGGTACGGTTGGCTTTAGGCCAGAACAACCCAAACAGCAGAACCCAAAAAAATGCAGTTTCCAATCCGCCGAAGGCAAACATATTAATCTGCCAGATTACGCTCGGCGGTGCAATGGCGATAAGGTAAACTATCAAACCAAGCACAACCGTTGCAAGCATGCTGAGGTTTTTAATTTTATCGTTGCTTACTTCAATATTGCGTTTTTCCATTTCACGCATGTAAACATCTTTGATAATGGAAGAAGATGATGACAGCAGCAGAGAAGATACCGTCGATACCGTTGCCGCAATAGGCCCGATAATGGTAATGCCTGCCCAGAACGGCCCCATCGTTTTAACAATGGTCAACGGCGTAATATTATCAACACTGTTACCGTAAGCAGCTAAATTATCCATTAAAATGCCTTTGGAAAGTACGCCAATCCATGTTGCAACCAAAGTCATGGCGCCGATTGTAATAGTGCCGATAAGCATGGCGTTATGCAATGCTTTGGTATTTTTGTAGCTGATGCCGCGCACAACGGATTGCGGCAGCGCCAATGTGCAAATACCAACCAAAAGCCACTGGCTGATATACAGCGACATAGGCATTTTGCCCTGCGATAACGGCTCCAGCATATCGTGGTGGTTCGTATTGATATAATTCATAATATTATCATATCCGCCGCCGGCGTTAAGCATGGACGTAAACAAAATGCCAAGCCCAACCAGCATGGCAATGGCGCAAATGGCATCTGTAATGGCCACGCCCTTAAAACCGCCAACAGTAGTGTAAAATACAACAATCAGCCCAAAAAGGCTCAGCCCCGTCAGATACGAAAAACCCGTAACGGCTTCAAACAATTTGGCCGCGCCTACAAACTGCGCCACCATTGTGCCGCAGAAAAACATTACAATAAACAGCGCCGACATATTGGCAAGAAAATCAGACTGATAACGGCTGCGGATAACGTCAATAACGGTAATGGCATTAATTTTACGCGAAATAAGCGCAATTTTTTTGCCAAAAACGCCTAAAACCAAAAATACAACCACAACCTGCACAATAGCCATATAAAGCCAGCCGTAACCAATAAGCCAGGCCATGCCCGGGCCGCCTACAAACGTACTTACAGAACTGTAAGTTGCAACCGTAGTCATTGCCAGCACAAAGCCGCCCAAACTATAACCGCCGATAAAATAATCACGCGCAAAATTAGTGCTGCGCTCTTTGCGTGAAGCATACTGAATGTAAAAACTTACGCCCAGCATAAACATTAAAAAGCAAAAAACAGGAAGAAGATTAACCCAGTTACCCATGTTATTTTTCCTCCCCGTCTTCTAAATCAAAATCCATAAATACATACTTAATCAGCACCCAGCAAACCAAAACAGCAAACAGCCAGGTACCAACGCAGCCGCCAATAACCCAAATCGGAGTATGGAAAAACTCAATGGTTGAATTTTCCAAACCGAAACCGGCTGCATACCAAAACAAAATTACAAGGGCAAGCGCTATCCATGTCGCCTTAGCTTCACGGTTAGCCTGAACAAATTTTTCACTGCGTTTCATAATACGCTCCTTCTGGCGTCGCCACAGATGTTGCCGCGCCGTTTATTAGGCATAAGCCTCTCCATATTGTACCACATTTTTACATTTAGCCAATACCTTTTAAACGAAAAGTTTTTGTTTATTTATTTAAGCGTGCTATAATATAAACAGTGTCATTTTATTTGGAGGTATACCATGATTAACGAACAACGTCTTATCAATGAATTTATCGAACTCGTCAGCGTTCCCTGCCCCAGCAAAGATGAAAAGGCAGAAGCTGATTTAATTATTAAAAAACTGGCCGAAATCGGCATTAAGGCTGAAGTAGACGAAGCCGGCATCAAAAGCGGCAGCACAACCGGCAATGTCTGGGCATTTATTCCCGCTAACATAGATTACAAAGTACCTGCTTTAATGTTTGAAGCCCACATGGACTCCGTTGCGCCTACCACCGGCACCAAAGTTGTCCGCAAAGACGGCGTGCTTTATTCCGACGGCACCACCACTCTCGGCGGCGACGATAAAGTTGGCATTGCCGCAAGCATGGAAGCAGTAAAAGTCATTTTGGAAAACAACCTGCCCCATGGCGATATTCAGCTTTGCTTTACCATCGGCGAAGAAATTGGCAGCATCGGCGTAAGATATATGGACCCCTCATGGATTAAAGCCGATATCGGCTACTGCCTTGATGAAGGCTATGAACCCGGCTTTGTTAACAACGCAGCACCGCGCTCTCTTAAATTATTTGCTAAAATTACCGGCAAAGCTGCCCATGCAGGCGTAGAACCCGAAAAAGGCATTAACGCCATTATGCTTGCAGCGCAGGCATTAACTGCCCTGCCCGCTTACGGACGTTTGGATGAAGAAACAACCTTAAGCATCGGCAAAATTGAAGGCGGCCTTGCCAGCAACATTGTTGCGCCCAATGCTGAATTTGTTATTGATATGCGCTGCCTCAACCCGGACAAACTGGAAACCTTAAAAGACGAAACCGTAAAAATAATAAAAGAAACTGTTGAAGCAGGCGGCGGCACTGCCGAACTTATTGTTGAAGAAGGCTCCCCTGCCATGCGTATCAGCGAAGATGACCAGGGCGTTGTTTTCGTAAAAGAAGCAGCCGCAAAACTCGGCCTGCCATTTAAAACCTTCAGCAGCG
>USHB01000136.1 GCA_900554395.1 uncultured Phascolarctobacterium sp. | reverse complement strand
TGGACGGTTTGCCCGCCTTCGTCGCCAGTATTGACAACGATGCGGAAGCCTTTTTCGCTTACGCCGAGTTTTTCGCTGAGCATTTTTACCTTGCCGAGCATATATTTAACAAGCTCGGGGTCGGCAGCAACGATATTTTCCGTATGTTCCTTCGGAATCATCAGCACATGCACGGGTGCAGCCGGAGCAGCATCACGGATAACAATCATTTTATCGTCTTCATATACTCTTTCGGAAGGAATTTCACCGGAAATGATACGGCAGAAAACGCAGTCGTTCATATTTTTACCTCCTCGCTGTTTAAGGATTGCTGTTAATTTATTAACTTTTATTAGTTTCGCCAAATTTACTAAAAACCCTTTAAAATCCGGCAAATTATTTATTATTTTATCAGTTCGCCCAAAAGTTTTTCGCCGTCAAAGGCAGTTATTTTTACCGGCAAAATTTCGCCGCCCAAATTTTTGCCTTCGCTTTTTACAAATACGCGCTGATAGTTGCCGGTTAAGCCTTCGTAAAAATCTCCGGCAGGCTGTTCAAATAAAACTTCGGCAGTTTTCCCTGTCATGCTCTGCAAAAATTCTGCGTGCATAGCTTCATCTATTTTGCCAAGCATATCGGCACGCTCTTTTTTTACGGTTTCCGTTACAGCACCGGCAAATTTTTCAGCAGGCGTTCCCTTGCGCGCAGAAAACGGGAAAATATGCATTTTGCTGAAACCACAGCTTTCCGCAAAATGGCAGGTTTCTTCAAAATCGGCTTCCGTCTCTCCCGGAAAACCTACAATAATATCCGTAGTTACGGCAATATCAGGCACGGCCTTTTTTATATCTGCCAAAAGCGTTTTAAATTTTTCCGTGCTGTACGGACGGTGCATGGCCGTTAAAATTTTATCGCAGCCTGATTGCAACGGCAAATGCAGGTGCCTGCAAAAACGGGCGTCCTCCTGCATCAGCGTTAAAAGACGCGGCTCCACTTCCACAGATTCCAGCGAGCCAAGGCGCAGACGCTGCACGCCCGGCACCGCAAGCACGGTTTTTACCGCATCGTATAAAGTAGGCCCGCCGAGCTGTTCTTTGCCGTAACAGCCAAGGTGGATGCCGATAAGCACGATTTCCTTAAAACCAGCATTTACAAGGCGCTCCGTTTCCGTGCGGATGCTTTCCAGACTGCGTGAACGCAGCGGACCGCGTGCATAGGGAATGATGCAGTAGGTACAAAACTGGTTGCAGCCTTCCTGTATTTTTAAAAAGGCGCGTGTTTTATCTGTTATATCGCCCGCCGCCATTTCTTCAAAAGCTGTATTGGCAGTCAGTTTGTGTACTGCGTCAACAGTATCTACCATGCGGTTTTGCAGGCGTTCTTCCACCAGTTTAACAATTTCTGCCCTGTCCTGATTGCCAATTATCAAATCCACGCCTGCAATGGCTTTAACTTCTTCTGCCGCTGTCTGCGGATAGCAGCCTGTTACCACAATGAGCGCATTGGGGTTTTTGCGTATGGCGCGGTGTATGGTTTGGCGCGATTTGCGCTGGCCGGTATTGGTTACAACGCAGGTATTTATAATGTAAACATCAGCATTGCCGTCAAAGCTGACTATTTGGTGGCCTGCGCGCAAAAACAAATTTTCCATGCTGGCAGTATCTGCCTGGTTTACCTTGCAGCCCAGCGTATAAAATGCAATTTTTGCCATGTTCAGCCTCCCAATTCGTCAAATTCGTATAAAATAGCGCTTAAAGCAGTCAGCCCAGCGGTTTCGGCACGCAAAATGCGCCTGCCCAAACTTACAGGCACTGCGCCTCCGCTGCGTGCTGCATTAAGTTCAGCCTCACTAATGCCGCCTTCCGGGCCGATAATAATTAAAATACTGTCAGTCTGCGGATTTTTTTGCAGTACCTGCTTTAAGCCCTGCTTATCTTCACATTCGTAAGCAATAATTTTGGTAGTACAGGTACATTCTTCCATAAGTTTTGCCATATCGGAAACAGCTTCTACCTGCGGAATAATATCGCGCTTGCTCTGCTTGGCTGCGCTTTCGGCAATTTTTTGCCAGCGCTCGCGCTTTTTGGCAGCTTTAACTCCGTCATAGCGCACTACGCTGTGTTCCATAGCCAGTGGCACTATACAGCTTGCGCCCAGTTCCACCGCTTTCTGGATTATAAAATCCATCTTTTCGCCTTTAACAAGCCCCTGCGCAAGCGTTATTTTTACGGCAGGCTCATGGCTTTCGGCAATAACTTCAAGGCACTTTACAACTGTGCAGCCCGGAGCGGTCTCGGCAATTTTCGCCAAAGCTGTTACACCGTCGTCACTTACAATCTGCACCTTTTCGCCCGGCTTCATTTTTAAAACCGTATAAATGTGGCGCGCATCAACGCCTTCAATTTCCATAGTTTCCGCGTAAGGGCGCGGAATAAAAAATCTGTGCATTAGCCCTCCAGTGCCATCAGCATGGCAACCCAGCCGCCTTTGTGCTTAACGCTTAAAACCTTAATACCGTTTGCAGCAGCGGCTTTGCGGATATCTTCTTCACGTTCTTCAATAATGCCGCTGGCAAGGAACCTGCCGTCAGCTTTCAGCTTTTTGGCAACATCCGGCAGCAGCATGATGATAATATCGGCAATAATATTGGCTATAATTACATCTGCCTTGCCTTCCGTACCATGCAGAAGGTCGCCTTCTTTTACTGTAATTTCACTGCTTAAACCATTGTTGGCAATGTTTTCTCTGGCAATGCGCACAGCGTTAGCATCAATATCTACCGCAACAATGTTTTTGGCGCCCAGTTTTGCCGCTGCAATAGCCAAAATACCGCTGCCGCAGCCAACGTCAAATACTTCCGCTTCCGGCGTAATAATTTCTTCCAATGTTTCCATACACATGCTTGTTGTATGGTGCGTGCCGGTGCCAAATGCCATGCCCGGGTCAATTTCAATCACCAAATCATCTGCTTTGGCTTCGTAATTTTCCCACGAAGGCTTAATTACAAGGCGTTTGCCAATATGCGTAACATGAAAATACTGCTTCCATTCATTTGCCCAGTCCTGCTCGCATAAAGTGCGGAACAGCGGGTTGCGGAATACGCATTTAGCGCCAATTCTTTCTTCAACTGCCTTAACTTCACGCTCTATAAAAGCAAGGCGCTCGTTAAGTTTATCGTCATCCGGGTAATAAGCCGTTACGGTAACAACCTCGGTATTCTGCTGTTCCGGTATATCGCACAGTTCCCAAGTGCCGCTGTTGCGGAGCTGGTTAATTAAAAGCGGGTCTTCCATTGCCACGCCCTGCGCGCCGGCGCTGTATAAAATATCGGCAATTGTGTCTGCCTGTTCATGCGTTGTCTGCAAACTTACTTCCGTCCACTGCATGTCTTTCACTCCTCAAATTTTTCAAACCATAGTAAAAAGATATAAATTTACAACTGTTATCTTATCATAATGCGCGCCAAAAGTACATAATAAATTAAATGCTGTTCCACGCGGCTACATTGCGTACCGCCTGTAATTTGACTTTTGCCGCCGGTTTGCTATAATATTTATAGAAAACAAACGGCTGCCGATAGACGGTTAGCCCATAGATAATGCTATTTTAGAAATAACCGTTACCTTGGCTGGGGGCGGTTATTTCTGTTTATTAGACTGACTGCAGCCAATCATATATCCGACGCTAAATATCGTCGCGGTGTAGCCAACAAAGGCCATCATCGTTAAAATATCCACGCGGACCACCTTCTTAAACAAGTATTTCCGGCTCATACAGGATTTCTATATCATCGAAGGGTCACAGTCCCTCCGCAGAGGGCTAACCGCCTACCGTTATGGCAGCACATGTAAGTTATTTTAACAAAAAAGTATAAAGCTGTAAAGATACATAAAGCACGCTTTGCAATATGCAGAACGTGCTTTATTTTTTATTTACTGTACTTTTTATAAACCAGATGCGCAGCTATTGCCGTTAAAAGTTCGGCAAACCAGAAAGCATGCCATACTCCTTCTGCGCCAAAACTTTTGCTCAGCAGCCATGCCGCCGGTATTATGATAACAACATAACGCAAAAGGGAAATTATCAGCGAAGGCAGCCCATTGCCCAAACCTTCCAGTGCGCCGCAGGCTGTTACGCTTACCGCAGATACTATAAACCCGGCGCAGATAATGCGCAGAGCCTGCGCCCCTGCTTCGACAGTTACAGCATTATTGGTAAACATGGCAATTAAAACATCCGGCACAAGCAGGCAGATAACTGTACCCGCCAGCATAATGCCAACATTAAGCGCAAGCGTGGTATTATAAATAGATTTTACCCTTGCATGCTCGCCCGCGCCGTAGTTAAAGCCAATAAGCGGCCGCATGCCCTGAATAATGCCGTTGGCAGGCAAATACAAAAACGTTTGCAGCTTATAATAAATGCCAAGCACCACAATATAGCTTTGCGAAAATGCGGCTAAAATAGTATTCAGCGACGATACCAGCAGTGAAGGCAGCGCCAGGTTAAGCGTTGCCGGTATGCCGATAGCGTAAAGTTTTAAATCAAGCGCCGCATCGCGCGATAAATAACGCCTGCTTAATTTAATGCGCAGCGGATAGTTTTTATATACAAACAAATAAATTACAAGCGTGGTAACCTGCCCGATGCCGGTTGCCACCGCCGCGCCTTCAATCCCCCATTCCGG
>USHB01000135.1 GCA_900554395.1 uncultured Phascolarctobacterium sp. | reverse complement strand
CAGGCGATATTGATCTTCACGAGGTCCTGATAGACCACGCGGCCCGCGCCGATGTTGGTGTGTCCAACCTCGGAATTGCCCATCTGCCCTTCAGGCAAACCTACCGCATTGCCGGATGCTTTAAGGCGAGTATGCGGATAAGTTTGGAACAATTTGGCAAGCTGAGGCGTAGCGGCTGTTTTTGCCGCATTATAAGGCCCGGCCGGGGCAATGCCCCAGCCGTCCAAAATCATAAGCATTAAAGGTTTCATATCTGCCTCACACACTGCGCACAATCGCACTGAAGCTATCAGCTTTAAGGCTTGCGCCGCCAACCAATACGCCGTCAATTTCGCCTTGTACAAAGTCGGCAGCATTCTTTTCGTTTACGCTGCCGCCGTACAAAATGCGTACTTTGCGTGCAACTTCTTCCGAAAAGATTTTTTCTATTTTATTGCGGATTAATACGGCAACTTCCTGTGCATCTGCCGCGGTAGCAGCATTGCCGGTGCCGATAGCCCATAACGGCTCATAGGCAATAACTATGTTTTCCGCTTCTTCTGCGGTAATGCCTTTCAGCGCGCTTTGAAGCTGCATGCTTATTTTGCGTGAAGTTTTGCCTTCAGCGCGTTCTTCGGCATTTTCGCCAACGCACAAAACAGGTTTTAAACCGTTTCTGTATGCAGCACGCAGTTTTTTGGCAACGGCAACTTCATTATCGCCGAACAGAGTGCGGCGTTCGGAATGACCTACAATAACATATTCGGCACAAATATCGGCAATCATTCTGCCGCTTACAGCGCCGGTATATGCTCCTTCATCCTCCCAGAACAAATCCTGTGCGCCATAGCCTACATGTTTGCCGTCAATGGCATCGGCAACGGTTTCCAATGCCGTAAACGGCGGGAAAATTACCACTTCATTCAGCGTGCCGTTGGTTTCTTCAACAATGCTTTCGGCAAGTTCTACTGCTTCGCTTACAGTTTTGTGCATTTTCCAGTTACCGGCAACCATTTTGCGGCGCAGGTCATCCAGAGCAGCAATGCCAGGCAGCACTTTGCCTTCCAGATATTCAAGGCTTGCGCCGCCGCCGGTGCTGATATGGCTTATTTTAGATGCCAGACCGGTCTTTTCAATAGCAGCAACACTATCGCCGCCGCCTACAATGCTGATAGCCCTGCTTTTAGCAACAGCTTCGGCAACGGCTTCAGTGCCATGCGCAAAAGCATCCATTTCAAATACGCCCATAGGCCCGTTCCAGACAATCATTTTAGCGCCCTGCAATGCAGCTTCGTATTGCAGGCGGCTTTCAGGGCCGATATCAAGAGCCATATAATCCTGTGTCAGGCTGTCTGCACGTTCAATTTTGGTATCAGCGTCAGCTGCAAAAGCCGATGCCATAACCAAGTCAACCGGCAGCAGCATTTTTACATTGTTCTTTTCTGCTTTGGCAAGCAGGCTGCGGGCAAGGTCAAGTTTATCTTCTTCCACAAGCGATTTGCCCATTTTGTAACCCTGCGCAGCAAAGAAGGTATTTGCCATGCCGCCACCGATAAGCAGCACGTCAACTTTATCCAGCAAATTTTCAATTACGCCGATTTTATCGGAAACTTTAGCGCCGCCGATAATTGCCGCATACGGATGCAGCGGATTGGTAACGGCACGCCCGATGAATTTGATTTCCTTTTCAAGCAGGAAGCCTGCCGCCGACGGCAGAAAATGCGTTACGCCTTCTACCGAAGCATGGGCGCGGTGCGATACGCCAAAGCCATCATTAACATAGCAATCAGCAAGAGCTGCCAGTTTTTCGGCAAAGCCAAAATCATTTTTCTCTTCTTCTTTATGGAAACGCAGGTTTTCCAGCATCAAAACTTCGCCGGGTTTTAAAGCTGCCGCCATTTTTTCTGCTTCTGCGCCAATGCAGTCATGTGCAAAAGCAACAGGCATATCAAGCAGTTCACTTAAATGTCTGGCAACAGGTTCCAGCGAATATTTTTTGTTTACTTCACCTTTCGGACGTCCCAGGTGCGCCATTAAAATAACGGCGGCCCCATGTTCCAGCAGGTAATGCAAAGTATCAAGCGATGCTGTCATACGGGTATCATCCGTAATTTTGCCTTCGGCATCCATCGGCACGTTGTAATCAACACGCACGAGAACTTTTTTGCCGTCAAGCTCTAAATCGCATAATGTTTTTTTATCCATTAAGCCACCTTCTTACAGTCCTTTGGATGCAATGTAGCAGGCAAGGTCAATAACGCGGTTGCTGTAACCCCATTCGTTATCATACCAGGCAACAACTTTAGCCATGCGCGGGCCTACCATCATGGTGGAAAGTCCGTCTACAATAGAGCTGAGCGGGCAGCCGTTGTAATCGCGGGATACCAGCGGCAATTCGTTGTAGCCCATAATGCCTTTCAGTTCGCCTTCTGCGGCTTTTTTAAGAGCTGCGTTAATTTCTTCGGCAGTAGTGTCTTTTTCAAGCAATACGGTCAGGTCGGTAATGGAAACATTCGGAGTCGGAACACGCATTGCAAAGCCGTTCAGTTTGCCTTTAACTTCCGGAAGTACCAAGGAAACTGCTTTGGCAGCGCCGGTAGTCGTCGGAATAATGGACTGTGCAGCAGCACGGGCACGGCGCAGGTCTTTATGCGGCAGGTCAAGAATTCTCTGGTCATTGGTGTAAGAATGAACGGTAGTCATCAAACCGCTTACAATACCGAAGTTTTCCAGCAGAACTTTGGTGAACGGAGCCAGGCAGTTAGTGGTGCAGGAAGCATTGGAAATGATATTGTGTTTATCTGCTTCGTATTTATCTTCATTTACGCCCATAACAATGGTAATATCTTCGCCTTTAGCCGGTGCGGAAATAATTACTTTTTTAGCGCCTGCATCAAGATGTGCTTTAGCTTTTGCGCCTTCGGTAAAGCGGCCGGTGGATTCTACAACAATTTCAACGCCGAGTTCGCCCCAGGGCAGTTTAGCCGGGTCGGTCTGCGCCAATACTTTTACTTTTTTGCCATCAACTACAAGATAATCGCCTTCGGCAGTAACATCATGGTCAAAAGTGCCATGAATGGAGTCATATTTCAAAAGGTGTGCAAGGGTTGCTGCGTCGGTCAAATCGTTTACGGCAACGATATCAACCTCAGGATTGTTGAATGCAGCACGGAAAACATTGCGGCCGATACGGCCAAAACCATTGATACCTACTTTTGTCATAATAAAATCCTCCTTTAAAATACATATTTATGTTTGCACTAATGTGCGTACTAACTTATTCTTCAAGCATGTCGGCAATATAATGCGCTGCCGCTTCATCAGTAACCAAAATATCCTGCCGCGATGCACGGATAACGGATAAAATTGCTTCCGCTTTGCTGCGTCCGCCGGCGACGCCGATAACAGTGCCTATTTTAGGCAAATCCTGCAGCATCAGCCCGGCATTGTTAGTCATATAAACCTGCCTGCCATCAAGTGCGCAGTATTGACCAAATGCCTCACCGACAGCGCCGTCTGCCAAAAGTTTTTGAATAAACTCAGGCGCCATGCGGCGGTGCCGTGCCATAACGGATGCCTGCCCAACACCGTGAACCAGAATATCCGCCTGCTTAATTATATCGACAACGGCTTTAACGCCGGTATCTTCAGCAAGGATACTGTTTAAAATTTCTTCGCTGACACTGTCCGGAACATAAAGCTGGCGGTACGATGCGCCCATACGCTGCGCCAGAACTGTGGCAATGGTATTAGCCTGTAATTCCACATTGTCGCCCAAGCCTCCGCGCGCAGGCACAACAACAGTCTGCGGGTGGCTACCGCTGATGTTTGCCGCCAGTGCCGCCATGGTTGTACCGCCGCTGACAGCGACAATATGTTTTTTGCCGTCATTTAAAAGCCCGCTTAAAATACGCGCTGCCGCACGGCCGATTTCCCTTTTTACCACTTCTTCCTGGTCTGAATCACCGGGAATAATTACAACCTTGCCGATATTCAGCTTTTCGCACAAAAGCTGCTCCAGAGAGTTAAGCCCCTGCAATTTGCGTACATAATCGGCAAGCTCACGAAGTATATCCAACCCTTCTTCCGTAACGGTCATTCCGGACGAAGAAAAAACAAGCAGCCCGCGGCTCTTCAAAAAATCCACCTGGGCGCGCAAAACTCTCTCGCTAAGCCCAAGCCTTGCCGCCAAAGCACGCCTGCCTATCGGATGTTCGTGGCTGACCTGTCGCAAAATCTGATAGCGCTGAACCAAAAGGTTGGTCAGTTCGGGAACAATTTTCTTTTGTAAATTAATAATGCTGTCCATAAACTCCACCAAACAGGTTTTGTCCCTCGTGGTCCTTTTTTAGTCCCACAGTCTCTAAACAAAACAAATAAGAGTACCCTATTTATAAATATTGTAACACATATCAAACAAAAAAAGAAGTAAAAAAGATATTAAACAGCAGTAAAATTTCTTTGCCGTTATCAGATTAAACAGCCATTTATAAAAAAGCAAACTCCTTTTTTAATTCTTTTAACAGCAACAACGCCCCTTGAGAAAACACCTGATGCTTTTTCCATATAACATACATCGGTGAACACAGCTGCGGTTTAAGTGGTCGAAAACACAAAGCACTGCTTTCACTCGTATCAAGCAGGCCATCAAAGCCTAACGCATAACCAAATTTTTCTTTTACCATAACCGAAGT
>USHB01000134.1 GCA_900554395.1 uncultured Phascolarctobacterium sp. | reverse complement strand
TTAAATCGCTGAATTTTTCCGGAGCCAAATCCATAACCAGTTTTGTCATACCGTCCGATTCAAGCTGGAACACGCCCTGCGTATCGCCTCGCCGCAGCATTTCGCAGGTTGCTTCATCATCAAGCGGTATATTTTCAATATCTACTTTTTCGCCGGTTGTTTCGCGAATATAACGGATTGCATCACCTATAACGGTTAAAGTGCGCAATCCCAAAAGGTCCATTTTTAAAAGGCCAAGGTTTTCTACTTTGTCCTTATCATATTGGGTAATAACCAAGCCTTCGTTTGATAACTGCAAAGGCACGCAGTCGATTAAATCACGCGGCGTAATAACAACGCCCGCTGCGTGAGTACCGCTGTTGCGCGGCATGCCTTCAACTTTTTTGGCAATGTCAATCAAGCGGCGTACTTTTTCATCACTGTCATATAAGGCTTTAAAATCATTGCTTGTTTCAAGCGCTTTTTCTAAGGTAATGCCAAGTTCACGCGGTATCATTTTGGCAACATTATCTACAAAACCATAAGTATAATCCAGCGCACGGCCTACATCACGCACGGCAGCGCGTGCCTGCAATGTACCGAAGGTAATTATCTGCGCTACGCGCTCCTTGCCATAGCGCTTAATGATATAATCCAATACACGCCCGCGGTTAACATAACAAAAATCAGTATCAATATCCGGCATGCTTACACGTTCCGGATTCAAAAAACGTTCAAAAAGCAAATCATATTTCAGCGGGTCGATATTAGTAATTCCCAGTAAATAGGCAACTATACTGCCTGCCGCGCTGCCGCGTCCCGGTCCGACCGGAATATCATTTTGGCGGCTGTAATTGATAAAATCCCATACAATTAAAAAGTAGCAGCTGTAACCCATGCGGTCTATAATGCCCAGTTCATAATTAAGGCGCTGCATAACCTTTTCATCTGCATCGGGATAACGCGCAGGCAAGCCCTGCATACACAAACTGCGCAGATATTCAGTCGCATTGGCGTATTCTGCCGGTATCGGAAATTCCGGCAGCAAAAGATGCCCAAATTCCAGTTCTACATTACAGCGTTCAGCAATTTTTACCGTATTTTCCAACGCTTCCGGGCAATCGCTGAAACGTTCCGCCATTTCGTCATAACTTTTTAAATAAAACTGGTCATTGGCAAACTTCATGCGTTTGGGGTCGTCAACCGTGCTCGCTGTCTGTATGCACAGCAAAACATCCTGCGCTTCCGCATCTTCACGTTCTACATAATGTAAGTCATTGGTAGCTACAAGGCCAATGCCGAATTTTTGCGCCATGCGTTTAAGTTCGCGGTTTACAATGCGTTCTTCATCAAGCCCATGGTCCTGTATTTCAAAAAAGTAATTTTCCTTGCCGAAAATATCAATATATTCCTGCGCAGCGCGTTCCGCTCCATCAATATCACGCTGCAAAATTTTTACCGGCACTTCACCGGCAACGCATGCACTGAGGCAAATCAGCCCTTCGCTGTATTTGCGCAAAATATCCTTATCTATGCGCGGTTTATAATAAAAACCTTCCAAATGCGCCAGCGAAACCAGCTTCATTAAATTGTGATAGCCTGTATTATTTTCGGCCTGCAAAATTAAATGAAAAATTCCGCCGCGCTGACTGCGGTCAAACCTTGATTGCGTTATGTAAACCTCGCAGCCTATTATTGGTTTAACGCCTATTTTAAGCGCCTGCTGGTAAAAATCAACTACACCGTACATAACGCCATGGTCAGTAATGGCAATGCTGTCCATGCCAAGCTCTTTAGCACGTTTCAGCAGCAAATCTATCTTAGATGCGCCGTCTAAAAGGCTGTACTGTGTATGTACATGCAGATGGGTAAACTTTCCAGACATAAATTTCTCCTTCAAAAAAGTTAATTTTTTTGGTGCAGCTTGTTATATATAATTGAAGGCACCAAAAACAGTAAATTAAAAAATAAACTTACAAAAAGTGTATACGGCGATTCCGGATACATAAAATGCCAAATGCATCCTGATGCCACACCGCTGAACATTGACAGCAGCCCGGCATTTTTGCCAACCATGCCTTTAAAAAATATTACGGCAGTAAGCGGTAAAAATACGCCTGCTCCGCGCAAAGCCATAGATAAATAATTCCATTGCAGCACAGAAGAATCAAGATGTGAATGAATAAACGCCAATGCTGCGAAAGTTACAGCAAGCACAGTTAATTTATTAATCCACATCAGCTTTTTGCCGTCATGTACATTCAGCACTGCGCCGAAAATGTCTCGGCTGATTAAAGTGCCAATACCAAGCGACAGCCCGCCGATGGAACCGACACAGGAAAGCACCAGTGCTGCAATACCTGGTCCACCAAGCCAATCCGGCAAATAATTGCACAAAAAATACGGCAGCGTTTCAATACTGCTAAGTTCCGGATGGTGCAGTTTTATAAACATGCCAATAATAACAGACGGCAGCCCAACCGGAATTGCAATGCAGGCTGCCAGAAAACATCCCATTGCAGCAACCTTGCTGTTGCGTGCAGAAAACAACGCCTGTACATAACTTTGCGTTGAAATTACACCTACAATCATTGAAATTAAATTAAACAGCGCATGTTCCGTACCGATGCCAAACAAACTGAACCAGGGCAAATCCGGAAATGACCGATGCATGCCGGCAAAGCCGCCCATACTGGCAAATGCTAAAAAACCGCCGACAAAAATAGTGGCAAAAATTAAAATAATTTTAAATAATCCGGCCATGCCGCTGCTGTTAATACCGCCAAAAAACACAAAACCTGCAACAAGCAGCACTACAATAACGGCAGAAGGTAAAAAATCAAGATACAGCAAACCGCCGATTAAATGTACGGAACTGAGAGAACTGGAAACAATGCTGAAAAAAATACCGATTGATGCCGCAATACTTGTCAACGGCCCTGCCTTAGAACCAAAATTAATTACTAAATATTCAGAAATGGTAGTTAAACCGCTTTTTCGCAGCGGGCGCGCATAAAACGCAGCCATAATCAAAAAACCTATGCCGCTGCCCAAAGTAAACCACCATGCGCCAAGGCCAAATGTAAAACCGCCCTGCGCTGTGCCAATGGTTGCTGCTCCGCCAATAATGGTAGCAACTATTGAACCGGCAACCATTATTACGCCTGCACTGCGTCCGCCGACATCAAAATCATCAGCCGATTTTACCCGGCGTGAAGAATAAATGCCGCAGCCCAACACAACAGCCAAAGTAAGCACCAGGCTGATAATATGAACATACGAAAGCTGCAATTTTATCACCTTATTTCCGGCTGAACCGGTTTATAAAAAGCATAATCTTATTTTAAACAATTCGCTGTTAAAATTCAATTTCCTGCAACGTTTCAACTGTATAAGCAGCAGCCTAAAATACATACTCAAACTCTTTTTCTTTGCTCAAAATTAGCTTTTGCTGTATAATAAGCAGGTAAAATTTTTTATCAATGGAGTAATTATGACTGAACGCAACCGAACAATTGATAAACTGCGCGGTATATGCATGCTTGGCGTCCTCGGCATTCATACAGGCTCACTTGCGCTTATGTGCACATCGCCAAATACGCATTTATATATGCTCTTGGAAATACTTTCACGTTACAGTGTGCCAGCCTTCTTTTTTATTTCCGGTTATGGGCTTTTTTGCCAGTACAAACCCGGCATAGAACTTAATTACCGTGAATTTATAAAAAAACGTTTTCAAAGCAGCGGCATACCTTATTTAAGCTGGTCACTGTTTTTCATGCTGTATTTCAGCACGATTGTCCCGGGATGCATACCATGGTTTTCACCTCTTGGGCTCTTACATCTGCTTTTTTGGGGGCTCGCGTGCTACCATTTATACTTTATGATAATTTTGTTATGGTTCTACGCCTTTTTCCCGCTTTTTCAAAAGCTAATGGCAGCCATGCAGCAAATTGGTTTAAAAACTGGCTTTGCAATACTTTTCATACTGCAAATGCTGTTTAACTACTGGACAATGCACCCAGGCATTACAGCACAGCAGCTCCCGCTCGTTTTGCAGGATTTTTTCACCTACCGCTTAAATTATCTGCCCCTGCACTATTTGTTTATTTTTATGCTGGGCGGCCTTGCTGCAATAAAGGAAAAAGAATTTTTTGAAACAATAACGGCAAAATTCAAAAGTGTAATAGCCTTATATATACTTTCAATAATCTATATCTGCGGCAGTTATTACTATTATTATTACGAACACGGTTATGACCTTATCAGCTTAACCAATACCTTTCAGCAACTCAGCCCGCAGGGATTTTTCTATACTATCGCTTCAATCCTGTTTTTCTGCGCCTTGTTTGCCAAACAAAAATCTGGCAATTACTTTACAAAAGCAGTTGATTTTATTTCCGACAACTCAATGTTAGTTTATTTCTGCCATCCTTTCTGGCTGAGTATGATCGAAAGAACAAGTCGGCATTTTGGTATTGTAATGACTACAAAACGAGTTATAGCGGCTTATGTTGTTTTACTCGCAGCATCTTTAATAACAAGCATAATACTTACCAAAACGTCAAAACATATTGCGCCATTGCATTATCTATTGACCGGTAAAAAACTGAAAAAGCAATAAAAGAAACCCTTTGATGAAATGTTCACAATATATCATTCAAAGGGTTTTCTTTTTAACGCAAATATTCCATAGGCGTAAAACGTATACCATCACAAATTTGTTCATCAGCAATAT
>USHB01000133.1 GCA_900554395.1 uncultured Phascolarctobacterium sp. | reverse complement strand
AATGAAATTGCATTTTTCTGCCAGCAGCGCTTTGCTGAACAGAGCCTCCTGCGGGCCAACAATGACATTGTTATGCTCCATATCCTTTTCAATAACATACAGCGGATATTCATATGCAATGCCAAGCCCTTTGCGCTGGCCAACGGTATAATTAATCATGCCTTTGTGCCTGCCAAGCACCTGCCCGTTAATGTGTACAAAATTACCGGCGGCAAACGAAGTTTTTTCCACGCGGGCTATCAGCCCGGCATAATCGCCGTCCGGAACGAAACAAATATCCTGACTGTCCGGCTTTTGTGCCGTTACAAGCCCTGCCGCTTCCGCAGTACGGCGGATTTCGTCCTTGCTTACTGCCGCCAGCGGCAAAATTACATGCGCAAGCTGTTCCTGCGTAAGGCTGAACAGCATGTAACTCTGGTCTTTGCGCCTGTCTTCGCCACGCGCCAGCAGCCAGCGTCCGTGTTCTTCACTATAAAAAATGCGTGCATAATGCCCTGTTGCCAGATAATCGCAGCCCAATTCTTTAGCGTAATCCAAAAGAGCGCCAAACTTTATATATCTGTTGCAGTCCACACATGGATTGGGTGTGCGGCCGCACTTATATTCATTGATAAAATGGCTGATAACTTTGCTTTTAAAACAGGCACATAAATCTACAACTTTATGTTCAATGCCAAGTTTTGCCGCAACGGCCTTCGCATCTTTAATATCACGTTCAATGTTCAGCGCAGCGCCCGGCAGGCCAATATCTTCACCGCCAAACATTCTTGCCGTTGCTCCCACAACTTCGCAGCCCTGCTGCAGCAATAAAAGCGCAGCGGCAGAACTGTCAACACCGCCGCTCATGGCAGCCAATACTTTTCTGCCCATTATTTTTCAAAGCCTGCGCAGATTTCATTTATTTTTGCTTCGTCAACACGCATGGCGGCAATGGTTTTTTCAAACAGTTCATCCAATGTCCAGCCAAGCATTTCCGCTCCCTGCGCAATTACTTCGCGGTGGCAGCCGGCAGCAAATTTTTTATCTTTAAATTTTTTCTTCAGCGATTTTACTTCCATATCACTTACGCTTTTGGAAGGACGCATTAAAGCAGCAGCGCCGATAAGCCCGGTTAATTCATCTGCCGCAAAAAGCACTTTTTCCATCTGATGTTCCGGTTTTATATCCACGCACAAGCCATAGCCGTGGCAAGCCGTAGCATGAATAAGTTTTTCATCAATGCCACGCTCACGCATAATTTCCTGCGATTTTACGCAATGCTCCTCAGGATACATTTCAAAATCAAGGTCATGCAAAAGCCCTGCCAAAGCCCAAAAATCTGCTTCATCTCCGTAGCCAAGTTCGTTGGCATACCAGCGCATAACGCCCTCTACCGTCAGCGCATGACGCAGATGAAACGCATCTTTATTATATTCTTTTAATAAATTCCAAGCCTCGTCACGTGTTAAATTTGCCATAACAAGCCCTCCTGTCAACAAGTATTTTTATATCATTCAGGTTAATAAAAACAGCATTCAAACCTATTATTTTTATAAGCATGTAAAAATTTATCTGCCGCAGCATTTTGCATTCTGCCAGTTTTGCAAATCGGCAAGCGTAATGTTATCGACAACATCATTTATGGCATTGCCTATACGCCGCCATACTTCCGTTGTTACGCAGTTATCTCCGCGCGGGCAGCTTACAGGATGCAGCGATGCCGCACATGCCACCGGCGCAAGGTCGCCTTCAAGTATGCGCAGAATTTCACCCACAGTACAATCTGCCGGCTCCTTGGCAAGTTTGTAGCCTCCCTGCGCTCCGCGCGCACTTACTACCAGCCCGGCCTTGCTTAAACGGCTGATAATCTGTTCCAGATATTTATCTGATATATCCTGCCGCAGCGAAATTTCCTTAACCGGAGTATAGCCGTATTGATAATTGTTGGCCAAATCGAGCATTAAGCGCAAAGCATAACGCCCCTTAGTAGAAATCTTCATGCCTGAACTCCTTTCATAAAAGTATTTTACTACTAATGCAGTAGGATTTCAACCACAAACGGAAGTTTTGCCTTTTACGGCAGCAGCAGATAAATAAAAAATTTTACAGTTTTTTTATAACGTTATGTGTGTTAAAATAAAAGCATAAATTTCATTTAAAAACTGTACCCTGGAGGTATTGCATTATGGAAAATAAAGAAAAAATGAACATTGAAAAAGAATTTCAGCACTATCTTGATATTTTTAAAAAAGATAAGGAACTCGGCAAAGCGCTGAGCCTTGTTTCTTTTCCTGCGCTGTTTAATGATAAGTTTTTGCAGGAAAACAGTAAATTCACTTCCATGAACGATTTAATCATCCGCAGCGGTTTCGGCATTATGAACCTTTTGGAAGTTGAAAACGTTAATCAGGAAAAATGGAATGCTTATATTGCCAAAAACAGCAACTGCACAACCTGGTATGAATTTGGCAAACTGGCTATGATTGCATGGATGAAAGCCAAAATTGAGGAAGTTAAAAACGCAGCAAACTAATGTAACTTTCAAATGAAAGGTGTGATGCTGTATGGACATAATTCTGCATTCGTTTGAAAGCGTTTTTACAGTCAGCCTGATGGTGCTGGCAGGGTATTATTTAGGCAGCCACCACTGGTTTTCGGATGAAAGCCTGAACCTGATGTCTAAACTTATCACCAAAATCTGCCTGCCGTTATACATGATTGTTAATTTAACGGAAACACTGACTCATGATACCATTATCCAAATGAGCAGCGGATTGCCTGTTGCCATTGCATCAATGGTTATCTGCTTTATAGCAGGTCAGCTTACCGTACGGTTTGCCAATATACCCAAAGGCCGGCGCGGAATTTTGGCTGCTGTATTTTTTGTAACCAACACCATTTTAATCGGCCTGCCGCTTTCAACGGAACTGTTTGGTCCAAAATGCATCCCCTTTGTTTTGGTTTACTATATGGCAAACACGGTTGTGTTCTGGGTTGTTGCCGCGCATATTATAGCTGTTGACGGCAACGAACAAGTACCGCCGCTTTTCAGCCTGCAAACGCTGAAAAATATCGCCAACCCGCCGCTCGCCGGTTTTGCCATTGGTTTTACGCTGGTAATGCTTGAAATGCACCTGCCGCATCCGCTTCTGGTTTCTTTCCGTTATATGGGCAATATGACCACTCCGCTGGCAATGCTTTTTATAGGCGCGGTTGTAAGCAATGCCGACTGGAGTAAAATTCATTTTGACCGCCAGATTATACTGGCATTGTTCGGTCGTTTTGTTGTTTGCCCGCTCGGCATTATTTTAATGGCGCCACTGGTTGGCATACCGCCGCTTATGACGCAGGTATTCACCATTCAGGCTGCCATGCCTGCGCCTTCCGTACTGCCGGTACTGGCTAAAAACTACGGCGCAGATTACGAATATGCTGCTACGCTTACGGTTGTAACCACTGTACTTGCAGTTGTAGTAATGCCGTTTTATATGTGGCTTGCCGCCTGATGTTTGCATTTTTAATTATTTTGCGAACAAATTTTCATAATTATGCTTGACAAAACTTATTGTTCGTTTTATGATATGTATAACGAACAAACGTTTCGAAAGGCAGTTGATTGTTTATGAAAAAGCTTATGATAGTAATTATGGCAAGCCTTTTAGTATACAGCGGTTATGTTTTGGGCACCTGCGCCGCCGCAGATGAAATTTATACCACCCGCACTGTAACTGTTTACAGCGGCGATACCATGTGGGATATAGCATCTCAATGGACAGAAAACGGCGAAGATGTACGTGCCGTTATTTACCGCATCTGTGAAGCTAACGGACTTGAAAACACTAATTTGCAGCCGGGGCAGAAAATTATCGTTCCTGTCCGTATGCATACCGACAGCGGCGTAATGCTGGCAGATGCTGCGCATAATAATTTATAAAACAAAAGCAAGCAGGCTATGGTTAAACCAAAGGTCTGCTTTTTTATTTGACTGGAGTTAAGACAGCTTCTTATAATAAAAACAGACAGGTAATTTGGCCATATAATTTATGGCAGCGCCTGCCGGAAAACATTGTATATTTTACAAACCGGGAGGAATTTAAAATGAACAAAACTTTAGTAGCATATTTCAGCGCAAGCGGCACAACCGCCAAAGCTGCCACCAAACTGGCTGAAGCTATCGGCGCAGACTTATATGAAATTAAACCGGCAGAACCTTACACCAGGGCAGACCTTGACTGGACCAATAAACAATCACGCAGTTCTCTGGAAATGGCCGATAGTACAAGCAGGCCGCAACTTGCAGACAAAAACGCCAACGTTGCTACTTATGATACCATCTTTTTAGGCTTCCCAATCTGGTGGTACGTTGCGCCACATATCATCAACAGCTTTTTGGAAAGTTATGATTTTAGCGGCAAAACTATTATCTTATTTGCAACAAGCGGCGGCAGCGGTCTTGGCAAAACCGCCGCAGCTTTGCAGCCCAGTGCCAAAGGCGCCAAAATTTTAGACGGCAAACTGCTGAATGGCAATGTTTCTACCGATGCTTTGAAAAAATGGGCAGAAAGTTTTAAATAAGCAACAAAAAATGGACTGAGAAAAATCTCAGTCCATTTTTATTTTGTATTTATTGTTAGAACAATTCTTTTAATACCATAGTCTGGTCGCGGTCAGGGCCTACGGAAACAATGCCAACTTCAACTCCTGCAACTTCGCTCATGCGTTTTAAGTATTTTTTGCAGTTTTCCGGCAGGTCTTCGTATTTACGAACGCCGCTGATGTCAGTCATCCAGCCT
>USHB01000132.1 GCA_900554395.1 uncultured Phascolarctobacterium sp. | reverse complement strand
GCAATGCTGAAATTTACCGTCTGTATCACGAAGAAGGTTTGAGCCAGATATTTTTGGGCAATTTGTTTAATATCAGCCAGCCTTCGGTATCTTTAATTGTAAACGGCAAGAGTTAAAAAAGAGCCTTTTACTTACAAATGTAGGTAAAAGGCTCTTTTGGTATCTGTATTAAAATTTTATTATGCTATTTTAATTAAAACCAAGCATTAAACCGATATGGTAAACGGCAAACGCCATCAGCCAGGCAACGGCAATTTCGTAAACCATAATGCAGATGGTAGCAATGCCGGAGTTCATTTCGCGCCTGATGGCGGCAAGTGCTGCTACGCAAGGCGGGTAGAGCAGGGCAAATGTTAAAAAGCTGAGCGCCGTAAGCGGAGTGAAAATTGTCTGCAAGGCGCTGCCTGCCAGTTCATCGCCGCTGCCGGTAAGTACGGAAAGTGTGCTGATAACAACTTCTTTAGCCGTAATGCCGGTAATAAGCGCTGTTGCTGCGCGCCAATCGCCAAAGCCAAGAGGTGCAAACAGCGGGGCGATAAAGCTGCCTATCTGCGCCAGCATGCTTTCGGCCGGGTTATCTACCATGTAAAAGAGGGTATTAAAACTTTGCAGCAGCCAGATTACAATGCTGGCAAGGAAGATAATGGTAAAGGCTCTGTATAAAAAGTCTTTGGCTTTGCTCCACATGTGCAGCCCAATGTTGCGGGCGGTCGGCAGCCTGTATGCAGGCAGTTCCATTACAAAGGGAACCGGCTGTCCGTTAAAGACAAAGGCTTTAAGTAGAAGTCCGGAAAGTATTGCAACCAAAATGCCGGTGAGGTAGAGGAACATCATTACCTGCGCACGGTTTTCTGCAAAAAAGGCTGCTATAAATACACCGTAAACAGGCAGTTTGGCACTGCATGACATAAACGGCGTTAAGATAATGGTTATTTTACGGTCGCGCTCACTGGCAAGCGTGCGTGTTGCCATAATTGCCGGTACGCTGCAGCCAAAGCCTATGAGCATAGGCACAAAAGATGAACCGGAAAGCCCTATTTTTCTGAGCAGCATATCCATTACAAAAGCAATGCGCGCCATATAGCCCGTATCTTCAAGTAAGGACAGGAAGAAGAACAGGGTTACGATTGTAGGTAAAAACGAAAGCACGCTGCCGACGCCGGTAAATACGCCGTCAATGATAAGCGAATGAATAGGAGCGCTGACGCCTGCCGCCGTAAGTCCGGCATCTGCGGTTTCGGTAACGGCAGCAATGCCAAGTTCCAGCCACTCGCTGAGCGTTGCGCCGATAACGTCAAACGTAAGCCAGAAAACAGTAAACATCGTCAGCAGAAAAATAGGAATGGCAAAATATTTACTGGTCAGATAGCGGTCCATTTTTACGGAACGCTGCTGGGCAACGCTTTCGTCAGGTTTATGCACGGTAAGGCTGCAAAGTTCTTCAATATAAGTATAGCGCATATCTGCCAGTGCGGCTTCTTTATCGGTATCGAGAGCAGTTTCAAGTTCAGTTGTTAAATGCCCGATAATGTCTTTTTCGTTTTCGCTGAGTTCCAGTTCCTGCATTAAAAGGTCATCGCCTTCAATCAGCTTGGTAGCTGAAAAACGCAGGGGCAAACCTTTGGTACGTACTTTATGCTCAATTAAATGGGCGATAGAGTGAATTGCCACATGCGCAGGGCCTTTGCAAAAGTCGATGCGTTCGGGAAGCTGGTGCGTTTCGGCTGCCGTTTTGGCGCGGCGCACAAGTTCGTCAACGCCGGCGCCAGAATTGGCTGTAATTGGTATTACAGGAATTGTAAGTTTTTTCTCAAGGGTTTTAATATCAATGCTGCCGCCGCTTGCCTGCAATTCGTCCATCATATTGAGGGCGATAACCATAGGCGTGTTGAGCTCTATAAGCTGCAGGGACAGGTACAGGCTGCGCTCAATATTGGTGGCGTCAAGCACATTGACGATAACGTCCGGCTTATTGCGCAGCAGTAAATCGCGCGTAACAATTTCTTCAGAAGTATAGGGTGAAAGTGAATAAATACCGGGCAGGTCGATAACGGTAATATCCTTATCGTTAAGCAGGATGCCTTCTTTTTTCTGTACTGTTACGCCCGGAAAATTGCCGACATGCTGATTGCTGCCGGTAAGATAGTTGAACAGCGTGCTTTTGCCGCAGTTCTGGTTTCCTACAAGTGCAAATGTCAGTTTCATGCTTCCTCCGGCTGTACGGTTATTTTTTTAGCGTCATCCAGTCTGAGGGTCAGCTCGTAGCCGCGCAGGAAAATTTCAATCGGGTCACCCAAAGGGGCGCGTTTGCGCACCATAACCTTGGTTTTGGGGGTCAGCCCCATATCTAAAAAACGGCGGCGCAAAATGCCTTCGCCGCCAACGGTAATAATCGTGGCTTTTTGCCCAATAGCCAGATTATTCAGCGTAATAACATCCATATTTATTTTCTCCTTATTTGATTACTCATAACTAACTGCAGATTTATTATACCACTAATCTATTCGCAATTAAACAAATTTAATGCATTTAAATACTTAAAAGAACGTAAATGAAAAATATTCTTTATTAAAAATCATGAAATTGAATAAGCCGCTGCTTACTGAAAAAACAGATAAAAATAGTGTTTTTAGCTTTTAAAATTGGCATGCGGTGAAAAAACAGTGAAGTTACTGGACAAGATTGCTTTTGGGTATATAATTGTAATTAAGAATAAGTTTTGTTAGAAGGGAGAGGCAGAATGAAACGCAATACTATTCAAAGACAGCTTGTTATTGCGGCAGTACGCTTCCTGGCGGACCATCCCACTGCTGATGAGGTTTACGAGCGCATTACAATGGAGTATCCCGATATCAGCAAGGGAACTGTATACCGCAACCTTAATTCGTTGGTTGAAAGCGGGCTTTTGAACAAGGTTTCCGTTCCCAGCGGCGCAGACAGGTTTGACCATATGCTGACCAAACATTACCATATAAAATGCACCGGCTGCGGTAAATTTATGAATGTTGAAAATATGGATTATATGGAAGACCTTGATGAAAAGGTTGCTGCGGTAACCGGTTTTAAAATGCAGAACCATGATATAGTCTTTAATGGATTGTGCCCCGAATGCCAGAAACTTGCGGCTAAGGACGCACAATAAGTGCAGCAGCACAAATAAAAATTATTTTTATGGAGGAATGGAACATGGAATTTAAAGGCAGCAGAACCGAAGCTAATTTGCAAACCGCTTTTGCAGGGGAATCTCAGGCAAGAAACAAATACACCTATTATGCAGGTGTTGCTAAAAAAGAAGGCTATAACCAAATTGCCAATATTTTTGAAGAAACTGCCGGCAACGAAAAAGAACACGCTAAAATCTGGTTTAAACTTTTAACCAGCGGCGGCGTAGCACACAGCAGCCTGCCCGATACTTTAACCAACCTTAAAGACGCAGCAGCCGGCGAAAACTACGAATGGACCGAAATGTACGCTGAATTTGCCAAAGTTGCAAAAGAAGAAGGCTTTGATTACATTGCAACTTTGTTTGAAAAAGTTGGCGAAATTGAAAAAGAACATGAAGAACGTTATAATGCTCTGGTTGCCAACATTGAAAATGACCGTGTATTTAAACGCGAAGAAAAACAGGTTTGGATTTGCGGCAACTGCGGCCATATCGTAATTGCTGAACAGGCTCCGGAAATTTGCCCGGTTTGCGACCATCCGAAAGCATATTTTGAACTTCGCAAAGTAAATTACTAATTTGTAATTACGGCTTTAAAATTTAATATTTAAACTTCAACACCTCTTTGCAGAGTCCGCACTTGCATTTTGTAAAGAGGTGTTTTAACATTTTAAAATGTATGCTTGCAAAGCTATTTTTATAATGGTATGATGAAGCTGTTGTAATTTTATAAAAATGGAGGTAAATGCATTGGTTTTAATTGCCTGCGTTGATGATAAAATGGGCATGCTGTTTAACAAGCGCCGCCAGAGCATGGACAGTGCTTTGCGTAGCCGGATTTTAAACATTTGTGCCGGTAAAAAGCTGTGGATGAATACTTACAGCCGCAAACAATTTGATGCTGCTGCACAGGGAATAACCGTTGACGAAGATTTTATGGCTAAAGCTGACAGCGGTGATTATTGTTTTGCTGAAAATATCAGCTTGAATAAATATGAAAAAGACATGGAAAAGATAATTTTATATAAATGGAACAGAGTTTATCCGGCAGATTTATATTTTGACATAGATTTAAACAACTGGCGGCTTATGCAAAGCACAGATTTTGCCGGTTCTTCGCATGATAAAATTACAGAGGAGATTTATGTAAAATGAGAAAAATATTTGCATTAATATGTTCATTGCTTTTAGCTGTAAGCGTTATCATCAGCGGCTGCGGGCAAAAAAATGATGCTGCAGCTAATGCTAAGCCTGCGGTAAGTACAAATGCAGTTTCTGCAAACGATTTAAGCAGCATACCGGCATACAGCGGTAAGCCGTATGTTGAAATAAACGGCAATGTGCCTGCTTTTAGTGAGAAAGATTTAACTACTGAAAGTTTTGAAAAATACAGTCCGCTTGATAGGCTAAAACGCTGCGGTGTGGCGTTTGCCAACGTAAGCCGCGATACCATGCCGAAGGAAGATAGAGGGAGCATCAGCAGTGTGAAGCCCAGTGGCTGGGTGCAGGCCAGATATGATTGCGTAGACGGCAAATCACTTTATAACCGCTGCCATTTAATAGGCTTTCAGTTGACGGCTGAAAATGCCAATGAACGTAATTTAATTACCGGTACGCGTTATATGAACGTGGACGGCATG
>USHB01000131.1 GCA_900554395.1 uncultured Phascolarctobacterium sp. | reverse complement strand
TTTTTATTATTAAGCCTGAGCGGCTTTTTTAGCTTCTGCCTGACGCATGTAATCCGTTACAAGGCAGGTACTTTCTTCAACCAGCACCAATGATTTTGTAGCGTTCTTTTCCAGCCACGGCAAAATCTTTTCGATGTTTTCCCGTGTGTCGATAATTTCTACAACTACCGGCATATTGGGCAAACTGGTAAAAAATGAACCTATTTTCTGGTCGATGCCGCGTTTTTCGGAAGCATAACCGCCAATGCCGCGCGATACGGTACCGCCTGCAAGTTTAAGGCGCATGGCTTCTTCAATAACGGCTTTGTAAAAAGGCTTATCGTTTAAAATAAGATCCTCACCTGTATAAACTTTTAAGAAGGTAACTTTTTTAAATTCCATAAAATCACAGCCTTTCCATATAAAGCCTACCTGTAAAGCAAACTTGTCCTAAGATAATTATACAACAAAATCCGCCAGAATAAAAATAAACAGCGTCTTATTTTTCTTTTTATTTTGTCAGATATAACCGATAATTAAATCAATTTTCAAAACTTCATCAGTTATAACTGACAAAATTTTAATTTTATCATTGTTTGCAAGTTATAACTGTGATAAACTATAACTAACCACCAGAAGGAGGTTCTTAAAATGATTAAACGCGAAACCTATTTGCGCCGCATACGCCCCTTTATCGGCAGTGAGCTTATAAAAATAATGACAGGCATCCGCCGCTGCGGCAAATCCGTAATGCTGGAGCTTATTAAGGATGAAATAAAAAACAACGGCATTCCTCAGTCAAACATTATCTCTATTAATTTTGAAGATATGCGCTATGGTCATTTGCTTACAGCGCAATCCCTGCACGATGAAATTGTAAGCAAGGCGCAAAGCCTTAACGGTAAAATATATTTGTTTTTCGATGAAATTCAGGAGGTAGAAGCTTGGGAAAAATGTATTAACTCTTTCCGAGTAGAGCTGGACTGCGATATTTATATTACCGGCTCCAATGCACGGCTGCTTTCAGGCGAACTGGCAACTTATCTCGGCGGGCGTTATGTCGAATTTGTTATTTATCCATTCTCGTTTGCAGAATTTACAGAACTTTATACAACTATCTTTCCGGACACAATGCCGCAGCAATGTTTTCAAAAATATTTATTGTGCGGCGGCATGCCTTATCTTGGTAATCTGCGTTACGCGGAAGAACCATGCCGTCAATATCTTACAGACGTTTTTAATTCAGTACAGCTAAAGGATGTTATTAAGCGCAACAAAATCCGCGATATTGATTTACTGGAACGCATTATTTCCTATGTAATCGCCAATATTGGCACTACTTTTTCCGCAACATCGGTTTCTAAATTTTTTAAAAGCGAAAACCGCAAGGTAGCACCGGAAACCGTCCTTAATTATATTAAATACTGCACTGATGCCTACTTGTTCTATCAGGTAAAAAGGCAGGATTTACAAGGCAAACAAATTCTTGCCACCGCAGAAAAATATTATCTTGCTGACCACGGCATGCGTGAAGCAGTGTTTGGCGGCAACCTGCGCGATATTAATTTGATTTTGGAAAACGTTGTATTTATGGAACTGCTGCGCCGCGGCTACAATGTTTATGTCGGCAAAAATGGCACTAAAGAAATTGATTTTGTTGCCGAAAAGCAAGGACAGAAAATTTATATACAGGTTTGCTACCTGCTTGCCTCTCCGGAAACCATTGAACGGGAATTCAGCGTTTATAACAATATTGCCGACAACTACCCCAAATATGTAGTTTCGCTTGATGAATTTGACATGGGACGCAACGGCATTAAACACTGCAATATACGCGACTTTTTAACGGCAGCAAGCTGGGATTAAACAATGCTGAATTTATTTTGGCATTATGACTTGACATAGAGCCTACTTTAACATTTATAATAATAACACAGCAATTACACGAGTACTTGCCATGCTGCGGAGCAGCGATAAAATTTTTTGCATAAAAGACAAAGCCATGAAGGCATTTAACCGCTTTAGAAAAGCGGCTGTTTCTTCATGGCTTTTTTATTTGGGTGACAGCATGAAATTTTTAACTATACTGCTTATTGGCGCTGCGCTTATTACCAGTGCCTGCGGCAGCGAAAAAACCGCAAACGAAAAAATTTTCCGCTACGGCACCACGGCTTACGGCATTGCTATGGAAAATGCCGGCATGGACGCGCACGAAAGCTATCAGGGCTGGAGCGCTATCCGTTACGGCGTAGGCGAAACGCTGTTTAAATTTAATGATGCGATGCAGCCTCAGCCCTGGCTGGCAGAAAAATACGAATTTATAAATGACAACACTGTAAAAATAACGCTGCGCGATGACGTTTATTTTTCCAATGGCAATAAAATGACCGGCGAAGCGGTTAAAGCCTGCCTGGTAGATTTAATAAACCGCCATAACCGTGCCAGGGAAGATTTAAAACTTACCGCCATTACTGCCGAAGGACAGACTTTAACGCTTACAAGCTCTGCCAAAGCTCCGGCGCTTATAAATTACCTGTGCGACCCTTACGGCTGCATTATGGAAATAACCGGCGGCGAGCATGGCAGCCAAACAATCAGCGGCACGGGCCCTTACATAGTGCAAAGCCAGACCCCTAAAGAAGTTGTGCTTGTGCCCAACCAAAATTACTGGGGCGGCAAGCCCGGGCTTGATAAAATTATTGTAAGCAGCATTACCGACGGCAACACACTGGCACTGGCGCTGCAAAACGGTGAAATTGATGCGGCGCAGGGGCTGCCCTATGCAGCGCTGCCGCTGTTTAAAGATGACCCTGCCTATAAAATAAGCAGTGCCGCAACATCACGCACTTTTCACGCAGCGTTTAATTTTAACACGCCTGCTTTGCAGGATGTGCGTGTACGCCGCGCTGTTTCGCTTTGCATGGATAGAGAAACCTTTTCCCGCGTACAGCTTTTAAATAACGGCATTCCGGCACTAAGCCCATTCCCGCCCAATCTGCCTTTTGGCGGCGGCACAGCACAAAACCGCAATTTACAGGAAGCACGCCGCCTGCTTGCCGAAGCAGGCTGGACGGACAGTGATGGCGACGGATATACTGACAAAAACGGCGAAACGCTTACTCTGCGCTGGCTTACCTATACCTCCCGCCAGGAACTGCCGCTGTTAGCCGAAGCAGCGCAAAGCTGGCTGAAAGAAGCCGGCATCCGTCTGGAAATTAACCCCACAGACGGATACAACGATTACCTGCAGCGCGGAGAATGGGACATTTACGCCAAGGCTTTTGTAACTGCGCCTACCGGCGATGCGCAGTATTATTTTACAACACACCTCGGCACAAGTCCTTATAATAACGGCGCATACCGCAGCAGCACAACAGAAAGCCTTGCTGCACAGCTCGGCAGTGAATTTAACCCTGACGCACGCAGCAGGCTGGCAATGCAGATAAACAGCCAGCTTGCCGAAGACGCAGCTTTTATGTACATTGCACATTTAAAAATGTCGTTAGTGATGAAAAACAACGTGCATAATTTTACCGCCCACCCATGCGATTATTACGAAATTACCAAAGATTTAACGATAGATTAAAGGAGCAGGACAATGACAGAAATTTCAGCAGCAACCATACAGCACCGTGAGGACGAAAAAACTTATATTACCAATTACTGGCAAAAACGCAGCGCCGCCTTTGCCAGCCTGCGCTGTGCCGAACTGCACAGCGAAAAACAATTATTATGGCAGCAGGAAATTAACCGCCATCTGCCGCAGAACCGACGCTTAAAAATTTTAGATATCGGCTGTGGCGCCGGATTTTTTGGTATTTTGCTTGGAGAAAAACATGACGTTACCGGCATTGACCTTACGCCGGAAATGATTGCGGCCGCCAAAGAACTTGCCGCCGCAGAAGGAAGCAGCGCACAATTTGCCGTAATGGATGCCGAAGCATTAAAATTTGCAGACGAAACTTTTGACGTTGTAATAAGCCGCAACGTAATGTGGAACCTGCCGCACCCGGAAACAGCCTACAAAGAATGGCTGCGCGTGCTTAAACATAGCGGCATCCTTCTTAATTACGATGCGGAATACGCACGCGGACACCACAGCCAAAAACTGCCCCAGCAAAACGCACATGCGGATATTGCCCCCGAACTTTTGGAAGAATGCCACAATATTTACCATATGCTTGATATAAGCACCTATAACCGTCCGCAATGGGATGAAGAATTTTTAAACGCGTCAGCTGTGTGCAGCGTAAGTACCGACAAAACAGTAGGCAATCGCATTTACAGCAGCGAAGATATTTTTTATATTCCCGTGCCAATGTTCTGTGTTAAAGCCGTTAAATTTTAAAACTGCATCAGCGCGCTGCGCAGGCACGCCCCCGCCGCACCGCAGGCCTGTACCTCTTTAAACTGTGCTGCGTTAAGGCCAATGCCGCCAATGGCATATACCGGCACATTTACGACAGTGCAAACTTCACGCAAAAAGTTTAAACCGCGCGGCGCGGCGCCGGGTTTGCAGCTGCTGGCATAAATATGCCCAGCAACAAGGCAACCTGCACCCATTTTAACAGCCATAAACGCTTCATCAACGCTGTGGACTGAACTGCCAATGCAGCTAAAACTGCTTTTTTCTTCTGCGCCCATATTTTGCAGCAGCGGCAGCGGCAAATGAATACAGCTTACGCCAAGTATAAGTGCAGCCTGCCAAAAAGTATGGGCAACAAATTTTACGTCCTGCTTTTGGCAGATTGGCAGCACCTCTTTGGCAAGGTTCAAATATTCTTCTTCGCGCAAATCTTTTTCGCGCAAAATTAACGCCTGCGGTTTTAAGGCACACACTTTTTCAATCTGTTCCAAAAAAGGTACAGTGCAAACCTTTCTGTCTGTAA
>USHB01000130.1 GCA_900554395.1 uncultured Phascolarctobacterium sp. | reverse complement strand
ATAAGCTTTCCTGAACCACACGCATAGCGTGTGGTTTTCTTTTAACCAAAAAAAGATGGGATAGAAGTTACCTCTACCCCATCTTTTTTATTAATAACAAACAATTTTAAACATTAAATTATTCTTTGTCTTCTTTATCAATTTCCTCGGTATATGGAATATACTCATTCACACCATGATGATCATTATAAAAATAAGCAGGTTTCCGCTCTGCTTTATTAACATGAAGCTGGAATACATCAAACCTCTGATAAGCTCCAGCAATATCATGAATTCCTTTCATAGTAATCTCCTTAGAAAGATCACAATCAGCATAAACTATACCTTCTTGATTTTCTTTAATTATGTCACTAATCGGTTGTCCATTAGGTCCAACAATCATAGTTGCCGCAAACCCTAATCCCTGATTCTCCAACCATGCCTTAGTATCAGCATCACCACAAGACATTTGTTCTATTGCATCTTCATCAATGGCTGCGGAACAGCAAATATTAAACACTTTAGCCTCAAATGCATGAGCACATGTACGAACACGCAGACAGTCGTAGTAGTTACTATTTGCTCGCTGAGTAGGCCATGTAGGAGGGTAAATACTAATATGAACTTGCTCACCTTGCGCGACCAAAGCATAACGAGCAAGAGTATTAGAGTTTTCACCACAAATGAGTACACCGATACGACCGATTTCAGTATCATGAACATTCAATGAAGAACCATCACCAAAAGACCAAACTAACTTTTCTCCCCAAGTAGGCAGCAGTTTACGATGATGACCAATCAAATTCCCTTCACGATCAAAAAGAAGGTTAGAGTTCCACATGGTACCAAAATTATCAGTACTCTTTTCACAAATACCAACAGAAAGAAATACCTTATTCTCGCGAGCTATACGAGCTAAACGATAAAAAGCATTACTCGGAACGGCCACTGCATTTTCAAACAAACGCTTATAGAATGGATGTTGGTCAACTGGTGGCATAAACAAGCACCAAAGTGGGAATGTAGGTACGAATGATTCAGGAAAAACAACGAGATCTGCACCATTTTCTTTTGCTTCTTTTACTTTTACAGATATCTTGTCAATAGTAGCTTCACGATTCAGAAAAACTGGAGCAGTCTGCACAGCCGCTGCTCTTAATTTAGGCATAGTATCGCCTACAAACGGAACATTGCTCATTTTCATTTCAGTAGTCATTTTCATTTCTCCTTTCTCAAATACCACATTTTAATTTTTGAATCTGCTATTTAGCAAATAAATAATACCCATAATAAATTCGTTACTTCATTCTCAAGGAATCAATCCCAAAATTTTCCAATAAGGAACACTCGCAGTCAATGCTAAAATGCTGACAACATGAAACACTAAACAAAATGGTATCAACATTTTATGTTCCAAACGTTCATCACCGCCAGCTGAATTGAATGCTGCTAAGAAATTAATATTTTGATACTTAGTAAAATAAGGATATACTACACAGTAGGCAGCCATAGCAGCAACCCACGGACTCATACCGGCACTCAAGCAAAACGGAGTAAGAATAACAGTAAAAAGCGCATAATCGGTTGTCATATCAACAATAACAAAACGGGAAATCAATGCTACAGTAGCAATAACCGGTACAAACAAATATGGATTTCCTATAAGAGCACCCATAGTACCACCAAATGTATTTCCCAGCCAACTATCAATACCAACTGTTGTAATAGCTGTAGCAAGGTTAATAGCTCCACCCATAAAAGCAATAATACTCCAATTAATACTCTGATTGTAATCTTTGGAATCTATAACTCCACTCATCAACAATGCACACATACCTAACAATGCTGTAATAGCTGCTGGAACATTTAATGTGCGCTCTAAAACCCAAAAGATAATACAAGTCACTAATACAATTAAAGTAATCTTTTCATCATGACTCATTGGTCCCAATTTATTTATCATATTAGCAACATCCTGTTTACTCAATTTGGGAGCATCTTTAGGTTTATACAACAATATAATACCAATATAGCTTGCAATAGTACAAATAATTAACCACGGAAGCATAGCTTTAAGCCAGAACATCCAACTAAATTGCGCCTGAACATTTTCTGGCAGGAGTCCCATTATGATATACGAAAAGAAAGAGGCACTTAATGCAGCCTGACTAAGTAGTGTATATCCTGCATACATAGCAGACCATAAGCCCGACATTCCTTTGGAACGATTCTCAAACCCCAGTTTACTACCAATATCAGTAGCCATAGCACCAACGATGGAGACCTTAGCAATAGTAGAAGGAATAAACGGACCGATAACTACACCTGAACCAAGTAATGCTAATACTTGCCCTTTAAATGTAGGAGGACAAATACGCATGATACACAATGCTACACGCGCTAACAAGCCGCTTTTGGTAACAGCTGCACCAATACCCATAGCAGCAATAAGCAACCAGACAGTAGTCCCAGAAAAGCTACCAAAAGCAGTAGAAAACGGAACGATATCCAAAAGAACCCAAGCACAACACATAATAAATACACATACAAAATCTGGAATAACATTAGTCATCCAGTTGATAATCGCCCAAATAAGCAACCCCATTATATACATAGCATTTTGCTGTAATCCATCTGGAGCAGGAACAAATGCTATAACAAGGCAATCAAAGCAGCTATAAGTTCTAATATAATTTTCTTTTGCGTTGTTTTGGAAAATTTCACAGCTATCCCTCCTTTTATGTTTGTGAACAATTAATACTTCCACCATAATATAAGTGTTTGTATTATTCCAAACATAGAACGAGCGAAAATTACTCATTATCTATTTACATTACAATTCATACTTAATACTTGGTAGAAGCACCATTCATCTACCACAACGGACGGCGTTATTACGCACACTCCCCCCTTTCTCCTTATCATTAAAAGTAATAAAAACACCTTTTCATCCTGTGGCGTATACAAGATATATATTTGTTAAAACCGTTCCTTTTATATATTTTTTATTACTCATTATCTAACAAAACGAAAACATATTTATACAAAATCTATGTAATCTTTATACAATCAATATAACACGATGTTTATATTCAATCAAGTTATTTTTTAATATTTTCACAAAGCACATATAAAAATTTTCAAATCAAAAAATCACCGCTACCTACTTAATAGGCTACGGTGATTTAATAATTATAACTATTTAAGTATTTTATACTTTGACAATATTCAGCAGCACTTCAGTACATTTTACAAGCGAAGGCACAGGCAGATATTCAAAACGCCCATGGAAATTATGCCCGCCTGTAAAAATATTCGGACAGGGCAGGCCCATCTCGGAAAGGCGTGAGCCGTCAGTGCCGCCGCGTACAGGAATAAGCTGCGGTTCAATGCCGGCTTCACGCATGGCGTTTTCGGCACGTTCCACAATTTCAAACACCGGCGCAAGGTATTCCTTCATATTGCAGTACATATCCTGCAAACTGCATTCAACGCTGCCTGCACCGTATTTAACATTCATAAATGCTGCCAAATCACGCAAAAGCTGTTTGCGTTTTTCCAACAATTTTTTATCGTGGTCGCGCAGAATCATATCCAGTTCAACACGGTCCGTTCCGCCTTCGATGCGCAGGCAATGATAAAATCCTTCGTAGTTTTCGGTATATTCCGGTTTTTCACCCTGCGGCAGTGCCATCTGCCATTCCGCCGCCATAGTTACGGCATTGCGCATTTTATTTTTGGCACTGCCTGTATGTACGGAAACACCGTTAAAAATTATTTTGGCATTGCAGGCATTAAAGGTTTCATAATTCAGTTCGCCAATTGCACCGCCGTCAACGGTATATGCAAAATCTGCCTTAAATTCATCAAAAGGGAAACCGTCTGTGCCGCGGCCAATTTCTTCATCGGGCGTAAAGGCCAGCAAAATTTTGCCGTGCTTAATTTCCGGATGCGCCAACAGATATTCACAGGCACTTACTATTGCGGCAATGCCGGCTTTATCATCTGCGCCAAGCAAAGTGCTGCCGCCGGCAGTTAAAATATCCTGACCGCGGTAAGCCAGAATTTCCGGAAAATCTTTTGTACTGATAACACAGTTTTCAGCAAGTTTTATATCCGTACCGTCCCATGCTTTGTGCAAAGTAACTTTTACGTTTTCGCCGCTCGCTTCGCTGCTCGTATCCATATGGGCAATCAGCCCTATAACAGGCAGCGCTTCATCAGTGTTGGCAGGCAGTTCTGCAAGCACATAGCATTTATCGGTTACTTTTACATTTACCAGTCCCAGTTCTGTAAGTTCTTTTTGCAAATATTCCGCAAGCTGCCACTGCCCTTGCGTACTTGGCAGTGTTGTGCTTCTTTCGTCGGAAGCGGTGCCGAATTCCGCATAAGCGGTAAATCTTTTTACAATATGCTGCGCATCAAGTTCGTATGCCATGTTATTCCTTCTTTGCTAAATATTCCTGCCAAAGTTTGGCTATTGTTTTCTTAAAAACAGGATGCATTTTTTCCGGAGCTATTTCAAACAGCGGCCGCAAAACAAAATCACGGTTCTGCATATCGGGGTGCGGCACAATAAGATTCGGCTCATTAATAACTTCATCGCCATAAAAAATTAAGTCCAAATCTATTATGCGCTCGCCCCAATGACGCAGGCGCACCCGTCCCATTTCAAGTTCGGTTTCCAGTAAAATTTTTAAAAGTTCCTGCGCAGAAAGTTCTGTCCGTACTTCGCACACCGCATTTAAAAAGCGCGGCTGGTCAGTAACTCCGTAAGGGTCAGTATCTATATAAGATGATACTTTAGTAATTTTCAAGCCTTTATCCGCAAGGCGTTTTAAGGCTTCGTCAAGGTTTTCTTTGAGGCTGCCGAGGTTTGTTCCCAACGCCACATAAGCCG
>USHB01000129.1 GCA_900554395.1 uncultured Phascolarctobacterium sp. | reverse complement strand
TGCGAGTGAAGGATTTTATTGCCTGTTTAACTTTTTGTGTTTGTTTAATAGTGCCCGGCTTTAGTGCAAATGCAGCCGGCGTTACCAATTACAGCAGTTTTATCAGCGCCGATTACTGGGTAAACAATAATCCTGCCGGAGAGCAGGTTATTTTAGATGCAGCCGGTGTAAAAGCCTATAATAAACGCATTGCCGGCAAATTAAATTCTGTGTATGATTTGACGGAATATCCGCAGAGCATAAGCGGCAGTACGGTTAAAAATTATGTGAGCGGTTATGATGTTTTAAACGACCCTTTGTTCCGCCTTGGCAAGGAAGTAAGCCAGAACTATAAAAACATATTAATAAAAGAAACCAATATTGATAAGATACCGGCAGATGTTAAGGTGCGTTACGGCGTTACCGTAAGGCGCAGTAATTTGCGCGCTATGCCGACCAATGAAGGTTTGTTTTATTATGCAACAGATAATAATTTTGACGCTTTGCAGGAAACTTCCATTGCCGCATGTGAGCCGCTTGTAATACTGCATCAAAGCGCCAACGGCTTTTTTTACTATGTGCAAAGCTATAACTGCCGCGGCTGGATAAGCCGTTTTGACGTTGCGGTATGCAGCCGTGACGCGTGGATGAAATATGCAGACCCGCAAAACTTTTTGGTTGTAACTGCACAGAGCTTTAATGTAAAAGTACCCGGTGAAAGCGTTTACTGCGATGAAGGTACGCGTTTGCAGTTAGTTACCGAAGGCAGCAGCATTTACACGGTAAAAATGCCGCTGCGTGCGCAGAACGGCACTTTGCAGGAAGTAAACAGCAACGTAGCCAAAACTGCGGCTCTGCATAAAGGCTATTTGCCTTATACAGGCAATAATATTCTGAGAAGCGCATTTAAATATTACGGCTCGCCTTATGGCTGGTGCGGCATGCACAAAGGCATTGATGATGCCGGGCTGATTGCCAATGTTTACCGTACTGTGGGCGTATTTTTGCCGCGCACCGTTGACGGGCTTGCAGCGGCAGGTGTTTCAACAAACCTTAGCGGCATGACACAGGCACAGAAGCTGGAAACCATAAAAAAAGCTGCGCCGGGTTCTTGCCTGTTTATGGATGGCTATGCTGTGATATATGTCGGCACTTCAAGCAACGTGCCATATATAATTCATTCGCTGGCAACCCATTATACCGGCGGTGTACGCAATACCGAAATGCGCGTTGTAGTAAGCGACTTGACGTTGCAGCGCGCCAGCGGCAACAGCTTTTTGGACGAATTTACCAGTGCTGTAAGTTTTAAATAAATGAGAGGTAATAAAATGAAGGATTATCAGAAACTTTTTTCGGTAAGGGAAAATAACCTTACCGGTGCAGAAATTGCTGGTGCAGAAACAGTGGTACTGTTTTTGTGCAAAGGCTGTATACCGGCATTGCCTAAAATGAACGCTCCGGAATATTTGATAAAAGCAGTTGATGAGCTGTTGAAAAAGAATGACAAACTGGCTGATACCGGCAGCATAACCCATTTTGCCATGCTTGGCGAAAAAGGTTTGCAGCAGGTAGTAATAAGCGGATTTGGCGGCGAAAACGCCTGCAAGCCTAACGATTTGCGCAAGGCTGCAGGGGAGACAGCGCGCGCGCTGAAAAAACTTAAAACGCAAAACGTGCTTGTTGTTGCGCCGATACTTTTAAATGCAGCGCGCCCGCATTATCTTTCTGCTTTAATAGAAGGGTTGATTCTGGGCGGTTATGCCTTTAATGAATGCAAAGGCGAGCCGGAACAGGAACAAGATATTTGTTATACCATAGTTACCAATGTAACAGATGCAGATAAAGTCTGCGCTGAAAGCTGTTATGTAAGCGCCGCTGTTTGTTATGCGCGTGATTTGGCAAATAAACCGGGCAATTTGCTTGCTCCGTTTGATATGGCACAGCAGGCACAGGCTGTTGCGGCAAGCTGCGGCATGGAATGTGAAGTGCTTGATTCAGAAGCTATGCAGAAGAAAGGCATGGGGGCAATTCTTGCCGTAGGGCAGGGCAGCGTTAATCCGCCTTATATGGTAACGCTTAAATATAACGGAGCCGGAGATGCTCCTTATACAGCTTTTGTCGGCAAAGGCATTACATTTGACAGCGGCGGTATTTCCATTAAGCCTGAAGCTAATATGGGCGAAATGAAAGACGATATGACCGGTGCGGCAGTTGTGCTTGGCACTATGCAGGCTATTGCGCAGCTCAAATTGCCGTGCAATGTTATCGGCATTATGGCGTGCGCAGAAAACATGCCTTCCGGCAGCGCACAGCGTCCCGGCGATATTGTAAAATCTGCCGCAGGCAAAACCATTGAAGTAATTTCGACAGATGCAGAAGGGCGCATGGTGCTTGCCGATGCCGTTTGGTATGCGTGCAGGCAGGGCGCTGCAAAAGTTATTGATATTGCAACACTTACCGGCGGCGTTATTGTTGCGTTAGGCAACGAAACCGCAGGCATTGTGGGCAACAATGATGAACTTATTAACGAAGTAATGTCGGCAGGCAAAAAAGCAGGCGAAATGTACTGGCATTTGCCTTCGCTGCCTGAATGCAAAGAAGCAATTAAAAGCGATGTTGCCGATTTGCTGAACAGTGCCGGACGAGCTGCCAGCACTATTACCGGCGGGCTTTTTATAGGCGAATTTGTTGATGAAGGAACGCCATGGGTGCATATTGATATCGGCGGTACTTCTACCGCTGATAAAACAGCAGGTTTTAAACCTAAAGGCTGCACTGCTTTTGGCGTAAGAACTTTGGTAAATATTGCAAGGGATTTATAAAATGTTGATTGATTTGCATACGCACAGCACATTTTCCGATGGACGCTATACGCCAACACAGCTTGTTGCAATGGCTGCCGCGGCAGATATTAAACTGCTTGCCATTACCGACCATGATTCCGTAAACGGGCTTGAAGAAGCAATGAACGCTGCCAAAAGCGTACCAAATGCCCCGCAGATTGTAAAAGGCGTGGAGATGGGTTCGCAGGCAGGAGAATACAGCGTTCACATTTTGGGGTATAACATAGACATCCATAACCAAAATTTATTGGCTAAAATTGAAGAAATGCGCCACGCACGGGAAACACGCCTGCACAGAATGCTTGATAAAATTGCCGCACTTGGCTACCATATAACGGTAGAAGACTGCGACCCTAAAAACAGAGCCGTCGGCAGGCCTCATGTAGCCAAGGCACTGGTTGCTGCCGGTTATTTTCAATCGGTGGATGAAGCATTTGAAGTACTGCTTAAACGCGGCCGTCCTGGTTATGAGCCTCAGCCAAAATTATCGCCGGAAGAAGCGGTGCGCCTTCTGCACGAAGCGGGCGGCATTGCTGTTTTGGCACATCCTGCTGAAATTGAAAATTTGCAGTTGGTAAATATGCTTTTAACAAATATCAATTTTGATGGCATAGAAGTATATCATCCGAGCGCAGATGAAAAAATGCAGCAGTATTTTGCGCAGCTGGCACAGGAAAAGCAGCTTTATATCAGCGGCGGCAGTGATTTTCACGGCGTTGAAGGGCGTTTTCCGGAGCAGCTTGGCGTATTTAAGGTTGAAAGCAGCCAAACGAGCATTATTCAAACAATGATAAAATAAATTGCCGGAGGAAGATTTATGGAGGTTGTTGCATTTGTCGGGCCGAGCGGAACCGGCAAAAGCCACCGTGCAATAGGTGTGGCGCATAATAATAATTGCGACGCCATTATTGACGATGGGCTTTTAATTAAAGGCACAAAAATCTTGGCTGGTACATCGGCCAAAAATGAAACCAACAGAATACAGGCTGTAAAAAGAGCAATTTTTACGGAGGATAAGCATGCCGATGACGTGCGTAATGCACTGGCTTCCGGCGGCATACACAGGCTTTTGATATTGGCTACTTCCGATAATATGATACAGAAAATTGTTCTGCGCCTTGGCCTGCCTCAGCCGGAAAAAACGGTTTACATTCAGCAGATTGCCAGCAGGCAGGAAATGAAAAAGGCCAAACAAATGCGCCTTAAAGACGGCAAGCATATTGTGCCGGTGCCAACTGTGGAGTTAAAACCGCATTTTACCGGTTATTTTGCCGATTTGCCATATAATCTTTTTTCCAAAGAGCGCAAGCACTCAGAACCTGACCGTTCTATTGTCCGTCCGGCATTCAGTTATTATGGCAAAATTTTTATTTCCGATTATGCCATTCAGGATATTATAAATATTATCGCACAGAAAATGCTGGGCATAGATAAAGTAAACAGCATCCGCGTAAGGCGGCGCACCAGCGATACCAAAGGCATTGCCATTGCGGTGGAAGTAGTGCTGTTTTACGGCGTAAAAGTGTTTGAAGTAACAAAGGTTTTTCAAAATAAAATTAAGGAAAAAGTTGAGTACATGACGGCGATGCAGGTGAAAGCGGTTGATGTTTCCGTGCGTAGCCTTTCTGTACGCAAATAAGGAGGAGTATTGATGCTCGGTGAATCGCAGCGCAACAGCGTGATATTTTCTGCTTATGCCAAACTGCCTTCCGGCATTACGGCTTATGAAGTACATAAGGTAATTGGTGTTGTGGTGGAAATTGACATGCACAGCGGCAGGATTATACAGGCTGAGTGTACTTTGGCAACCAAACTTGCCAGTGATTTTATTGCTAAAATGCTTGTTGGCTACAATATGAATGACGGCATGGAGGCCCTTAATGCCCAAATTGAAAAGCATTACCAGGCAAGCGCTAAAAAAGCTGTTCTTACAGCGGTGCGTATGCTTAACGATAAGTTTATAAGTTACAAAAACGGAGAAGGCATTGATTATTACGATTAATTTAAAAACTTTAACCCCTTGTGCTTAATGGCATGAGGGGTTATTTTTTTATGTAAACATAATTCGCGTATTTTGCATACAAGTATACTTTTTGTAAAGCCTTGCAAAGTTGGAGTTTGTTCTGTAAAATAAAAAATGTGTT
>USHB01000128.1 GCA_900554395.1 uncultured Phascolarctobacterium sp. | reverse complement strand
CTTTTACGTTTTTAATGGCGGCTGCCAAAAAACCTACCTGCCCTGCATCAAGTTCATCAACAACAACCGGATTAGGTTTAAACACGCCTATTTCGGTTACATCAAACTCTGCCCCAGTTGCCATCATGCGTATTTTCATGCCTTTTTTCACGCAGCCGTCTATTACACGGAAATACAGCACAACGCCTTTATAGGCGTCAAATTTAGAATCAAACACCAAGGCTTTCAGCTGCGTTGCCGAATCTCCAGCCGGAGCCGGAATTTTAGCAACAATGGCTTCTAAAATGTCTTCTATGCCAATGCCGGTTTTAGCGCTTGTTAAAACCGCTTCCGAAGCATCAATGCCTATAACATCCTCAATTTCATGCTTAACGCGTTCCGGGTCGGCGCTCGGCAAATCTATTTTATTAATAACCGGAATAATTTCCAAATCGTTATCCAGCGCGAGATATACGTTGGCAAGGGTCTGCGCCTCAATGCCCTGCGTAGCATCAATAACAAGCAATGCGCCTTCACACGCCGCAAGCGCGCGCGATACTTCGTATGTAAAATCGACATGGCCCGGAGTATCTATAAAATTCAGCATATATTCCTGCCCGTCTCGCGCTGTATAAATGCTGCGCACAGCCTGCGCCTTAATGGTAATGCCGCGCTCGCGTTCCAAATCCATGGAGTCTAAAATCTGTTCTTCCATTTCACGTTTGGTAAGCGTGCCGGTATATTCAATCAGGCGGTCTGCCAGGGTGGATTTACCGTGGTCAATATGTGCAATAATAGAAAAATTGCGTATATGTTTTTGGTCCATTGCTTTCTCCTTACAAAAAACTTATCTGACTAATTATTATATCATTTTATTCCCTGTGCCTGCAAGTGCCGCAACTTGTGCCATGCCCGCAAAATTTACTTTGCCTGCAAGATTTATATTAAAAAGCCCTTGCGCATGTTTTTAGTTTGTGGTAAAATTACTTGGTAAAGGTAATTGATGGTAGGAGGTGAATTCGTTGCCGAACATTAAATCTTCCGTTCGTAGCGTAAAAACTGATGCAGAACGCCGTGCAAAAAATGCACCTGTTAAAGCTGCAATCCGTAACATTGCCCGTAAAGTAGTTGCTTTAACTGAAACCGGCACTCAAGAAGATGCAAAAGCTACCTATGTAACTGCATCCGGTTTAATTGATAAAGCAGCTCGTAAAGGTATTATCCACAAAAACGCTGCCAACCGCAGAAAATCCAGACTTGCTAAAAAAGTCAATGCTATGGAATAATTTCCAGATATTAAAGCCTGCAAAAATTTGCAGGCTTTATTTTTTTGCTTTTCAGCCGCGTCTGATAATTCCTTCACCAAATTTATTCTTTAAAAAATCTACGGCAGCATTACGTTTTTTCAGTTTTTCGTTATCGTTAAAATTAAGTACCGGTGCTGCGCCTTCACTTTCCAAATGCGAAATACTTACACCTAAAAGCCGTACTCCCTCACTGAGTTTTACCTGTGCAAGCAGCTTTAACGCCAGTAAATAAATTTCTTCGTCATAAACAACAGGCATTTCTGAAGTTATGCTGCGAGTTATCGTTTTAAATGAACTGAATTTTACTTTTAAAGTAACCGTATACCCTACTAATCCGCGCCTGCGCAGCCGCCATCCTGTTTCGCCGCATAAATCGCGTACAGCTTTGCGTAAATCATCATCACTGTACAAATCTTTATCATAAGTGTGTTCTTTGCCTATTGATTTAGCTTCCGTTTCGTTTACCACCGGCCTGTTATCAATGCCGCATGCCAAATCGTGTACAGTTTGCGCGTTAACTCCAAAAACTTTATGTAAAATTTTTATATCTGCTGCGGCAATTTTGCCAATAGTATCAATGCCATATTTTAAAAGTTCAGCTTCTGCCGCTTTGCCAATGCCAAAAATTTTGCGTACCGGCATGGGAGCAATAAAATTTGCTGCTGTTTCATGTTTTATCAAAACCAGCCCATCGGGCTTATCTAAATCGGAAGCGAGTTTTGCCAGAAATTTATTTGGCGCTATGCCGACAGAAACACACAGCCCTGTATCTGTAAAAACTTTGGCCTTTATTGCTTTAGCCATAGTTACAACATCCGGATACAGTCCTTCCATACCGCTACCGTCCAAAAACGCTTCATCTACCGAAAGCTGCTCCACCAGCGGCGAAAAACTATGGAAAATTTCCATTATTTTATCTGAAATTTCTTTATAGCGCCGCATCCGCCCCTGAAGAAACACCCCATGCGGGCACAGGCGCTTTGCCATGTGCATTGGCATGGCCGAATGTACACCAAATTTGCGCGCTTCATAAGAGCAGGTAGAAACAACGCCACGCCCGCTCAAACCGCCGACAATTACAGGTTTTCCCGATAAATCCGGATTATCAAGTTGTTCAACCGATGCAAAAAACGCATCCATATCGGCGTGCATAATCCAGCGCAGCATTTTTCAACCTCCAGCAATTTATATAAATATAATAACACATATGTTCGCTTTTTGCCATAGTATATTGTATTGTTCATACGCAAACAAAAAACAGCATTTTCTCCGGAACACATCCGTTTGAAAATGCTGTTTTTTATTAATTTAGTTTAACGCAAATACAACCTGTACACGCGCATTCAGTTTAATTTTTCCGGGAACAAGTTCCGTAGCTTCTCCGGCATCAGCCATAGCCGCACTGCTTCTCAGCTTATTGGCGCCGTAAGCAATAATTGTTCCGCCGTCAAAATTGTTAATATCTGCGCTGAGCATATTGCCAAGCGTACGGCTGCCTGCGTTGGCAACCACTGCAGCTTTTTCGCGTGCATTTTCTACTGCCGCAGCCAAAAGCTGGCGCTGTACGATATTTTTGCTGCTTAACGCAAAAGTTACGTTACTGATATTAGTTGCACCTGCTTTAACGGTGTTGTCAATAACCTGAGAAAGTTTATCCAAATCTTTAACAGTAACTTTTATGGAAGAATTAAGTACATATTTATCAATAGTACGTTCACCACTGCGGTCTATTTTATAGTCCTGGTTTAAATAGTAACCGGTATTCTGCAAATCATTATCCGTTATTGCCAAACCTAATAAAGACCTGCGGATTTGCTGAGCAATTTTCGCCTCTTCTGCCCTTGCCGTTTCTGCGTCATCTGCACGCACGGTAATGCCGATATCGACATACGCCATATCAGGCGCTACTTCCTGCTCTGCCATACCGCTTACCGCAATAGTGTTTGGTTCTGCCGCACCGGCCGGATTTGCGCCGGCAAAGCTGAATACCAAAAGCGCAGCTGCCAGCATTGATGTAAATTTTTTCATACTAACACCTCCGTTATTTGTATTTAATTATAAACGGAAAATATGTTTAAATTGTGTTATTTTACATCTAAATTTATTTTATCAATTACTTTTGCCGCTTCGCTGTCCTCATCTACATTTTTCTGCGGGCTTGCAGCAGCATATTTCTTTAACAGCATATTTACAATATTATAATCTGCAATGCTGCCGGGGCCATCCATACACCCACGGTCACAAGCCATGCCTTCAAAATATTCGCAGTCCAGTTTGCCGTCCTCAAGCTGTTTAACCTCTGTCAGGCAGCGTTCTAAACCACTGGCATAATGTGTTTTTAAATTTTTGCCCTGCTCGCCCAAAACATTTGCCACCGCAGATTTTACACCGCAGCTTACAGGGAACGAAATACCATACAGCGATGCTTCCGAACTAAATTCATCAACTTCCATGCTGGCTGCGTCAATGCCGATGCCTTCCAACAAGCACGCCATTTCTTCAAAAGTCATAGCGTAATCAATCGCATCTTCATTAGCATAAGCCTCTGCTTTTTTGGCTATGCACGGGCCGATAAATACGGTAACAGCCTCCGGATTTGTTTCCTTTACATAGCGTCCGCAAGCCACCATTGGCGATACCGTCTGCGAAATTTTTCCTGTAGCGGCAGGAACATGTTTTTTTATCATATTAACAAAAGACGGGCAGCAGGAACTGGTTAAATATTTCTGTTCAGCCGGAACTTTTTCTGCAAGTTCCTTTGCTTCATGTGCCGCAGTTAAATCTGCGCCAACAGCAACCTCTTTAACAGCCGTAAACCCTGCTTTTAAAAGTGCTGCCACGACCTGGGCAGGCGTAACCTTTAAACCAAGCTGGCCAACAAAAGAAGGGGCCAAAAGCGCATAAACCTGCTTACCAGCCTTAATTTCTTTTATAATCTGCACAATAGCACTGCGCTCATCTATCGCGCCGAACGGACAAGCGCTGCGGCATGCACCGCAATGCACGCACTTTGTAAAATCAATCTTGGCTTTTCTATCCGCACCGGCTGTTATAGCTCCAAGCACGCAGGCACGCTCACACGGACGGCTTATTTCAATAATAGCGCCATAAGGACAGGCTTTTTTACACAAACCGCATTCAACACATTTTGTTTTATCAATATAAGCCCTGTTCTGATAAATAGAAATAGCTTTACGCGGGCATTTATTAATGCACTTATGAGCCACACAATGACGGCAGGCATCAGTTACAAGAAATTTATCAATCGGACACTGGTCACAGGCTTCCGGCAAAACATCAATAACAGGCAAATTTTTATCTAACGGTTCTGCCAAAGCCTTTTTACTTGCTTCAACAATGTTTATGCCTGTTTCAAGTCCAAGCGCCATATCAATTCTGTTTTTTAATACTGCACGTTCTTTATGCACGCAGCAGCGAACACGCGGCGTATCTTCGGTAACGGTATTGTACAAAATATCATAAACATGTTCCGGTAAATTATCACTCCATGTAAATTTTGCAATACCTGTTAAAACCGCACGCCTGAATTTGGTTACTTCAGTTAATTCCATTTTCCGCACCTCAACTAAAAAGTAATCTACCTTCATTTTAAATGAAAGCAGAAATAAAGGCAAATAAAAAATGCCAATAATTAAGATATTTATCGGCACTGATTTATTTAAACTATTTAAATAGGAGTTAATTGATACATTGAATATTGCTAATATATTAAACGATGATAATATTAGAA
>USHB01000127.1 GCA_900554395.1 uncultured Phascolarctobacterium sp. | reverse complement strand
CGGCGTCATCATCTGATACCCTTGAAAATATCCGCGGAAGCTGGCAAGAATTGTTGAGAAAAACACCGCAGGCGTTAAAGCAATAAGCCCATAATAAGCTCGCGGGTCACGCACAAAGCCGCTTTCCACAAGCCAGCCTGCGCCGAAATACAAAAGCGAAGCAAAGCAAAGGCCTGTTACTACCATCAGCCCGAGCGAAATTTTAAATACTTTTTCCGCTGCTTTAAACTGCCCTTTGGCAACTTTTTCGGACACTATGATGGAAATAGCAATAGGTATGCCTGCTGAAGAAACGGAAAGCATCAGCAAAAATACGGGATACGCCATTTGGTACAGCCCAATGCCCTCGCCGCCCAAAAAGCGTGATAATAAAATGCGGTTAACTGAGCCTAAAATTTTAACCATTAAGCCAGCCATAGTTAAAATCATTGCTCCGCGCAAAAATTTATCCGCCATTTACCGATGCCTCCTTTCTAAATTTATTTTTCTCCTGCCAGAAGCGGCAGATTTTTCTCCAGCCAGGCAAGCGGTTCTGCCTTTAAAACATTAAGCCTTGCCAATAGCTGCGGCTGTTTGCCGGTTTTAAGCTGTAAGCCGTTGCGGCTTGTGTTTAGCATTTTTAGTAATATATCCGTATCAAGAACAGCATTTTCCGCAAAAGTAAGACGCAATTCGCTGCCGCGGGTGCTGATGCCCAAAATGCGTATTTTACGGCATAAACCACGCACTGCCGCTACGCGCCACAAATTAATAATTTCTTCCGGAGGTTCTCCGAAACGGTCTGTAATTTCATCAAGCAAATCATCTTTATCACTGTAATCAAGCTCTGCAAAACGGCGGTAAAGTTCCAGTTTATAGCGCGGGTCGCTGATGTAAGTATCGGGAATGTATCCGTCGACATTAATTTCTACAATCGGGTCCGGTTCCGGCGCTCCTTTTTCGGCGCCGTCTTTAAGACGCCTGATTGTGCTTTCCAGCATCTCGCAGTAAGCAGCAAAGCCGATACCGGCAATATGCCCGTGCTGCTGCGCACCTAACAAATTGCCCGCACCGCGGATTTCCAAATCGCGCATGGCAATTTTAAAACCTGCGCCAAGTTCCGTAAAATCGCGTATTGCCTGCAAACGTTTTTCGGCAATTTCACTTAACTGTTTGTTGCGGCGGTATACAAAGTAGGCATATGCCAGACGTGCAGAACGCCCTACCCTGCCACGCATCTGATAAAGCTGCGACAGCCCGAAGTTTTCAGCACCATCTATAATTATTGTATTTGCCAAAGGCACGTCAAGTCCGTTTTCTATAATGGTAGTTGAAAGCAGCAAATCGCAGTTGCCTTCATAAAAATCAATCATCGCATCTTCAAGCATTTCTTCGCTCATGCGCCCATGGGCAATGCGGATGCTGATGCCCGGCACCAGTTTGCGTATTTCTTCGGCAATGCGTTCCAGCCCTGTAATGCGGTTATGCACATAATAAATTCTGCCGCCGCGCCGCAATTCGCGTTCCAGCGCTTCTTTAATCATACCGCTGTCATATTCAGCAACATAAGTTTCAACAGGCAGCCTGTCCTCCGGCGGAGATTCAATAACGCTCATATCACGTCCGTTTACAAGCGCCAGATGCAGCGTGCGAGGTATCGGCGTTGCAGAAAGACACAGCACATCAATGCCGGTTTTCCATTTTTTTATTTTTTCTTTCTGTGCTACGCCAAAACGCTGTTCTTCGTCGATAATCAGCAGCCCCAAATCACGGAACAAAACATCTGACTGCAAAAGGCGGTGCGTGCCGATTAATACATCAACATTGCCTTCTTCGAGCGCTGTTAAAATACGTTTTTGCTCTTTAGCAGAAGTAAAGCGGCTGATACATTCAACTCTGATGCCAAAAGGCTCCATTCTGTCACGGAAGGTTAAAAAATGCTGCTGCGCCAATACCGTAGTCGGCACAAGCAAAGCTACCTGCTTGCTGTCCATTACCGCTTTAAATGCCGCACGTATGGCAACTTCTGTTTTGCCATAACCAACATCACCGCACAAAAGCCTGTCCATAGGCACCGGTTTTTCCATGTCCGCCTTTATTTCGGCAATGGCCTTTAACTGGTCAGGAGTTTCTTCATAAGGGAACTTTTCTTCAAATTCTTTCTGCCATTCAGTATCAGGAGCAAAAGCATGCCCCTGCACAATTTTACGCTGTGCGTAAAGGCGCAGAAGTTCTTCCGCCAGAATGGTAATTGCTGCCTGCGCACGTTTCTGCGTACGGCTCCAGTCGCTGCCGCCCATTTTGCTTAAGCGCGGCGCCTGTCCTTCGTTGCCGATATATTTATGCAGCATGCCAACCTGTTCAACAGGCACATAAAGTTTATCATCACCCGCATACTGCAAAAGCAGATAATCGCGGTGCCTGCCGTCAACTTCAACGTTTTCCACGCCTATATACCGGCCAATGCCGTGAACTGAGTGGACTACGTAATCGCCAGCCTTAATTTCCGAAAAATACTGTAATTGCGCGCCTTTATTTTTACTGTGCAGGCGGCGCCTTTTCTGCATGCCGAAAATATCGCTTTCCGTTAAAAGCAGCCAGTTTTCATTCCAAAATCTAAAACCGGATGTCAACTCTCCGCTGATGACACTCACTCGTTCCAAACGCAAAAGCGGATTTTCATTGACAAATTCAGCCGCAATTCCCTTGCCGGTTAAAGTTTCGGCAATACCGCGTGCTTTAATGGCGCTGCTCATCATAATTACAGGAGTAATTCCATCAGCCAGCCAGCCGCGCAAATCGTTTGCCAGAAGCTCTGTATTGCGGTTATAAGGCGCAACTGTTCGCACCGGCATATTTATCTGCGTATAATTGCATAAATAATTATGCTGCAATGCCGCAAGAGCCACAGCTTTAACGCCGCTGCAGGCTTCCGTAAGTTCTGCAACATTCCAAAGTTCTGCGGCATAGGCTTTATTTTCGTTGTAAATTTTTTCTGCCAAATCCCATAAATGCGAAGGTTCATCAATAAACAGCAGTGTATTTTCACCGGCATAATCGAACACAGAAGCATTGAAACTTTCCTGCTCCGGTTCTTCCAGCGGCACAATTTTTATGCTTTCCAGATTTTCAACACTGCGCTGGTTTTCCAGATTAAAACTGCGGATAGCGTCAACCGTATCATCAAACCATTCTATGCGCAGCGGCAGCTTGCTGTTAATGGGAAAAATATCAAGAATATCGCCGCGCACGCAAAACTGCCCAATAGCATCAACCTGCTGCGTGCGTTCGTAGCCAAAACCGGCAAACGCAGCAATAAGTTCCTGCTGGTCGGCAACACTGCCGCAAACAATTTCCACGCCGTCCTGCGACATTTTTTTATCAGGCAGCTTTTGCAGCAATGCTTCAGCAGTTACAAAAACAATTCCGCGTTCTTCGCCGCGCAAAAAACGCAGCGCTCCAACACGTTCAGCCTGCACTTCACGGCTTTTGGCATCTGCCTGTACGCGCGGCAGGTCGGCCGGGTAAAGCTCATACATCGGCAAATTGGGGTAAAACCAGTTTAAACTGCGGCGGTATTCACGGATTTCATCACGCCCGCTCACAAGAAACGCCAAAGAGCCCTGTTCAGAAAAAATTCTGTCCAGAGCTGCTATAATAACCGTTTTTACCGTACCGCTGACGCCGTTAAGGCTTACACCGCCGGTTTTTAATGCTTCTGCCGTGCGCCGCACTTCGCTGATAGCGGCTACATTATCAAGCAATATATTTTTCATAAGCAATCCCGTAAAATATTAAAATGAAACAGGGTTTCAGCATTACGCCAAAACCCTGCCACCAAACTAAAATTAAAGTTTAACTGCAAAATCTTTGCGGTCAAAGCTGTGTACGGCATCTACAAAACGCACCGTGCCGGTTTTGTAACGCATGGAAACGGTATGCGTGCGCACGCCGCCGCCGAAATAACGCAAGCCATGCAGAAGCTGGCATTCGGTAATAGCAGTAGATGTGAACATGCAGTCATCGCCTTTAACCATATCGTCAATGGTCAGCACTTTGTTGACATCAGTAATGCCCATATCAATGCAGCGTTTTACCTGTGCTTCATCTTCAGGGCACAAACGGGCCTGCATATCGCCGCCAAGGCATTTAATAGCCGCTGCTGCCAGTACGCCTTCCGGAGCGCCGCCTTTGCCTATATACATGTGTACGCCGGTGCCTTCAATGCCGGCATTAACAATCGGGTTAACGTCGCCGTCGGTAATAAGATGAATGCGTGCACCTGCACTGCGGATTTCGTCCATCAAACCATAATGGCGTTCACGGTCAAGCAGAACAACAGTCAAATCGCTCACTTTTCTGTCTAATGCCTTGGCTACGCGCTGCAGGTTTTCACTTACTGGTGCATTGATGTCAATGCAGCCTTTGGCACGCGGGCCAACGGCAATTTTATCCATATACATGTCAGGAGCATGAAGCAGGCATCCTTTGGGGGCAATGGCGATTACGGCAATAGCGCCGGGCTGTCCTTTGGCAACAAGGTTTGTGCCTTCAACAGGGTCAACCGCAATATCAACTTCCGGTCCGCCGGCACCTACGTGTTCACCGATATACAACATCGGCGCTTCATCCATCTCGCCTTCGCCAATTACAACCGTACCGCTGATATTTACCGTATCAAACATTTTTCTCATTGCATCAACGGCAAGCTGGTCAGCACCGTTTTTATCACCGCGTCCAACGCTGCGGCCGCAGGCAATAGCGGCAGCTTCAGTTACGCGGACGAACTCCATGGATAATTCTCTGTTCATTCCTACCCCAACTCCTTTAAATTTTTATACTATATAACAATTATGCCACGTTAATGTAGTTTCTGCAAGCAAAAAACTGTTTTCGCGCATTAAGAAAATTTAAGCATCAACAGTTTGAACAAAAACTGGAATGGCAGCACCAGCGCCGTATAAATCAGCAAAAAGCTGAACAGCACCGTAGCCAATGCACGTTTAAAATCAATTAAATATACTGATTGCAGCGACCTTACCAAAAGATACAGCATCCACAACAGTCCTGCAAGTATTGCTGCCGC
>USHB01000126.1 GCA_900554395.1 uncultured Phascolarctobacterium sp. | reverse complement strand
TTTAATGAAGCTATGCGGCTTTTTATGCCGCATAGCTGCTTATGCTTTAAATGATTTTGTATTATAGGCGGTAAATTTATGAAAAAATTTTTAATGCTTATAACCACATTGATAATAATATGTGCGGTGCTTACCGGCTGCGGTGCAAATAATGAAACTGCTGTTGTAAATACAACTTCCGGCGGCATATCTGTTACGGATGATAATGCCAGGACGGTAAGTTTAAATTCTGTTCCCCAAAAAATAATTCCGCTGTCGGCATCTTTTTTGGAACCGCTGCATGAACTTAATGCCAGTGTCGCCGCGCGCGTAAGTTCTAAAAACGGCATTTTGCCGGCTTACAAAGATTTACCGCAGGTTGGCAGCGTTTATAATATTAATATCGAAAAAGTAATAGAACAGCAGCCTGATTTGGTAATTGCCTATAAAGGCATGAATGATAAATTTGTACGTAACTTTGAAGAAAACGGCATACCTGCGATTGTATTGGAAATGCGTACTTACGGGCAGGTAAAAAATACGGTTGCAGTATTGGGCAAAATAACCGGAAATGAAGCTAAAGCACAGGAAATTAACCGGAAAATGGATGCGCATATTGCGGAAATTAAGCATTTGCTGCCGCAGAAAGAACTACACATTGCCATTTTACACAGCACGGCGCAAAATGTAACCGTACAGCTTGAAGGCAGCATCGCAGGCAGTACGGCAGAACTACTGGGCTTTAAAAATATTGCTGCCGGCAGCGTACCGCTTGAAAGCAATCCTACCGCGGCGCCGTACAGCCTTGAAACGCTGGTTGCGGCAAATCCGGATATTATTTATATTACCAGTATGGGCAAAATGGAAACCATAAAGGCATCCATGCAGAAAAGCATTGAACAAAGCCCTGCATGGCAGAGTTTGCCAGCAGTGCAGGCGGGACGTGTTTATTACCTGCCGCAGGAAATGTTTCTGTTAAGCCCGGGTTTGAACTATCCGGCAGCGGCTGAATATATGGCAAAACTTGCATATCCGGAATTATTTAAGTAAGGTGTTTGGTTATGGAGAAAGCAAAACCCGAAAATGGCGGACGTTATAAATTTGGCATTGATATAAATAAATGGCGTTTATTAATGCTGCTGGTATTTTTGCTGCTTGCCATAAGCGGCTTTTTGTGCAGCGCTTTAAACGGTGCAGTGCAGATACCGCTTTCCGAACTGGGCGACATGGCAAACGGCGGAGGCAGCAGCGCACACCGGCAGATTTTGGTGAACATACGCCTGCCGCGCACGATAGTTGCCGCGCTTGTCGGCATGAATCTTGCAGTCAGCGGGGCAATTTTGCAGGCCGTAATGAAAAATCCTCTGGCAGACCCGCATATTATAGGCATTTCGTCAGGCGCAGGCCTTGCCGGTATTTGCGTTATTGTGCTTTTGCCTGCATTAGAGTATTTAATTGTTCCGGTTGCTTTTGTTGGCGCTATGACGGCAGCATGCTGCATTTATCTTTTGGCATGGAAAAACGGCATCCGTCCGCTGAGAGTAGTGCTGTCAGGCGTTGCTGTATCTTCATTTTTAGGCGCAGGCATTTCGGCAATACTTGTGCTTTACAGCGACAGGGTACACGGCGCACTGCTGTGGATGGTAGGCGGACTTGCCGCACGCAGCTGGCCGCATGTTGAAATTATTCTGCCGTATGCGTTGTGCGGCCTGGTACTGGCGGTTTTGGGTGCAGCTTATCTTAATATATTGCAGCTTGGCGATGACGTTGCCAAAGGCCTGGGAGTTAATGTGGAACTGGTGCGTATATTGCTGACGGCAACGGCTGCGCTTTTAGCGGCAAGCGCGGTTGCTGTGGCAGGGCTTTTAGGTTTTGTCGGGCTGATTGTGCCGCATACCGTAAGGCTTTTGCTTGGTTCGGATTACCGGTTTTTAATACCGGGTTCAGCGTTTTTGGGCATTGCCGTTGTTACTTACAGCGATACTTTGGCGCGTATGGCGTTTGCACCGCTGGAGCTGTCCATCAGTACGGTCACATCGATCTTTGGTGCGCCGGTCGTCATTTATATTATGGTGCATCGGAAGTCCTCCCGATGGTGAGTCTGCGTCCTCACCTTTCTTTTTGTTTTTGCTGAGAAAGGAGTTGTAATATGGCTTCGCTTTCAGTACATAACCTGAACATCACAATCAATAAAAATGAAATTTTAAAAAATATCAATATCAATTTTAATGAAGGAAAACGCACGGCCATAATTGGTCCCAATGGCTGCGGCAAAAGCACACTTTTGCGTGCCATAGCGGGTTTAAACCGCGATTATGCCGGCAGCGTTCTGCTTGATGGTGCGGATATGAAGAAAATGCCGCGCCGTGCGATAGCAGAAAAGCTTGCCATTTTGCCACAGGGTGTAAGCGCACCGGCCGATTTAACGGTGAAGAATTTGGTGGCATACGGGCGCTTTCCGTACCCCAGCATTTTTAAAAACAGTAATAAGGATGACGCTGCAATTATTGCGGATGCGATAGAGAAAATGCGCCTTACGCATTTAAAGGAACGGCTGGTGGCAACGCTCAGCGGCGGTGAAAGGCAGCGTGCGTGGATTGCCATGGCACTGGCGCAGCAGCCGCAGATTTTACTTTTGGATGAACCAACAACCTATCTTGATATAGCACATCAGCTTGAGATAATGCAGATTATAAGTGAATTGAACGCAAGAGAAGGCATGACGGTAATAATGGTGCTGCACGATATTAACCACGCCCGACTTTATGCCGATGATGCTGTAATAATTAAAGACAGGCACATTTTTGCCTGCGGACATCCGCTTGAGGTGATTACGCCTGAAAATCTTGCTGCTGTGTTTGGTGTGGAAGCTGCCGTATATAAAAATGAAAAATGCAAAGATGAGGAAATTATATTTCCGTTTGCTTTACGGTGCAGGTAATTTTATGATTAAAATAGATAATTTAACGAAAGAATTTACAATAAAAAATAAAAACGGCAGCAAAATGCTCAAAAAAGCAGTGGATGATTTATCGCTTACCATTGGCAATGGTGAACTTTTCGGGCTTCTTGGCCCCAATGGAGCAGGCAAAACAACTCTTGTAAGTATGCTGGTTGCTTTAATGCGTCCATCGGCAGGGCAAATTTTTTACAATGGGCAGAACCTGTTTCAGCATGAACGGGACGTCAAAAAAATTATCGGCATAGTGCCGCAGCATATAAACTTTGACCAGGACTTAACCGTTTGGGAAAATATGGAACTGCACGGACGTTTGCACCATATACCTAAGACAGAGCGGCAGGCCAGAATAGAAGAACTGCTCGGTTATGTGGAGCTTGGCGAAAGGAAAAATGACAGTATCAAAGCGCTTTCCGGAGGGTTGAAACGCCGCCTTTTAATTGTGCGTGCCTTGTTGCACAGACCGCAATTTTTGTTTTTGGATGAACCGACCGTTGCTTTAGACCCGCAGGTACGGCGTAAAATATGGGATTTAATACGCTGCCTGCATAAAGATGGCGTTACCATTGTGCTGACCACGCATTATATTGAAGAAGCTGAAGCGCTGTGCGGGCGCGTTGCCGTTATGGACGGCGGCAGGCTGATAAAAACAGATACGCCGCAGAATTTATGCCGCGCTTTAGGCAGTTTTACGGTAGAATGGGACAGCGAAAAAGGACGGCAGTACAGCTTTTTTGCAGAGCAGTACGATGCGCAGAATTTTGCCGCGCAGAAAAACAGGGCGTTGGTGCGGCATACTAACCTTGAAGACGTATTTATAGAATTAACCGGAAAGGCGATGAAATAAATGCTGCAGGATATTATTACGGCGTTTTGGCGCGACTGGCTGGTTTTGCGGCACCGCCTGCTGAAATTTATTTTAAGCCGTATGGTAGCGCCGGTATTATACATGGTAGCTTTTGGCTGGGGGCTTAGCCGCAGCATTAACATTGGCGAAGGTTCCTACCTTGATTTTATTGTGCCGGGCATTCTGGCGCTTAATTCCATGAACATTTCGTTTAACAGTTTAACGCCGCTGTGTACGGAAAAGGTTTACCATAAATCTCTGGAAGAATATCTTGTAGCGCCAATAACTCCATCAGGATTTATAATTGGCAAAATATTGGCGGCAGTGCTGCGCGGGTTAATTTCAAGCGCTATTATTATTGTGCTGGCGTGGTGCTTTGGTGCTAATCTGGCGCTGACGCCTGCTTTTGTGCTGGTGCTTATTGTAAACTGCGCCATTTTTGCAGAAGCTGGTTTTTGTGCAGCGCTGTTGGTTCGTAATTTTGAAGATATGGCAAGGGTTAACACCTATTTGCTTTTGCCGATGTCATTTTTATGCGGCACGTTTTTTAAAACCGACCGCCTGCCGGAGCTGGCAGCTGCGCTGATAGAGCTTTTGCCGCTGACGCATACTTCCGTGCTGCTGCGTGCGCTTAACAGCGGAGCACCGGTGCCGTGGGTATCTGCCGCAGTGCTGTCTGGTTATGCCATTACTTTTTTTGCTGCATGCATAGTAATTTTTAAACGGCTTAAACAATAGCGAATTTCAATTATATATTGCAGTATTAAATACATGGCAATAAGTGCTTGAAATCTTTTTTTAGATTGAATACTTAAAAATTAATAAAACTAAATAATAAATAGGTTGATTTTGTCATTTGGCAGGTATATAATTAAAACATAATCGCTTATACGGTTTACACTCTCACTAATTTCCAAAATTGGGGGAGTGTTTTTTATGAAAAAATTTTTAATGCTTTTTATGACACTTGCTTGCATTGGTGTAATTGCAGGCTGCGGCAGCAATGAAAATGCTCCGGCTCCTGTTAATGAAAACTAAAAAGTGTTAAAGATAGGTTTGGATGCTAACTTTCCGCCGTTTGAATATTATCAGGAAAGTACCAAAGCTTATACCGGTTTTGATGTTGAGTTAATGAACGGCGTAGCTGCAAACATGGGCTACGATAAGGTTGAATTTGTAAATACCGGCTTAAAAGATTTGGTGCAGGGGCTTCAGGATAAAAAGTATGATGTTATTGCTTCCGGCTTTAGTATAACCCCGGTCAGACAGCAAGATGTAGATTTTAGCGAACCGTATTTAAACGATGGTTTCAGGGTTGCTGTGCCTGCCG
>USHB01000125.1 GCA_900554395.1 uncultured Phascolarctobacterium sp. | reverse complement strand
ATGTTGTTGTTACCGACGGCAATAGCGTGCTTGGCGCCGATAACAAAGCCGCTATTGCCAACATAATGGTAGCATTGGAAACTTTAGTTGAAGAAAAACGTTATCACGGCGACATTTATGTAGCGTTTGTACCGGATGAAGAAATCGGCCTGCGCGGCTCCAAAAAGATTGATTTCAGCAAATTCCCGGTTAAATTTGCTTATACTATTGATTGCTGCGAGCAGGGCGAAGTCGTTTACCAAACCTTTAATGCCGGCACTGCCATTGTAAAAATCAAAGGCGTTACGGCGCATCCGATGAGCGCGAAAGGCGTACTTATCAACCCGACGCTGCTTGCTGTTGACTTGGTAAATATGTTCGACCGTACCCAAACTCCGGAATGCACCGAAGGCACGGAAGGTTATATTTGGGTAAAAAGCATTGTGAGCAACGATACTTATGCTACCGTTACGCTTGATATACGCGACCATAACAAAAAACGCTACGAAGAACGCAAAGCGGAAATTGCCGCCAATGCCGAAAAATTACAGGCCATGTGTCCGCGTGCAGAAGTTAGCTGCACCATGAGTGATACTTACGGCAATATTGCCGATGCAGTAACCGAAGATAATAAATACTGCATTGATTACATTTATACTGCTATGGAAAAACTGGGCATTGAGCCGAAAACGCTTGCCATGCGTGGCGGTACCGACGGTTCGTTTATTTCAACCAAAGGTATTTTAACGCCTAACTATTTTACCGGCGGGCATAACTTCCATTCCAACTGTGAGTTTTTACCGCTCGGAGCAATGGAAAAATCCTGCCAGCTTACGCTGGAACTTATTGATTTAATTTACAATAAGTAAAAAACAATAAAATAAAAAGCCAAAGGCTGTTGCTGTAACGGTAATGTCCTTTGGCTTTTTTATTTATCACTTGCAGAGAAAAGTATACAAAAATTTGCGGCAGGATTTATAAAATTAATGACGAAATAATCAATCAAACGATTAAATCAAATGATTGATTAAATGAGGCGATGTTATGGATAACGAAGCAGGCAAAAGAGAAAAACTTATCCGTGCGGCAATGGAGCTTTTTGCGGAATACGGCTATGATAAAGTCAGCATACGACAGCTTGCCGCTGCTGCGGGTGTTAACAGCTCGATGATTTCGTATTATTTCAATGGCAAAAGCGGCTTGTATGAAGCGGTAATTAAAGAACTGCTGCAAAATTTTGACGGTTTTATCGGCACCTTGCAGAGCAGTGATATTGACCCGCGCGAAGGGTTAAAAATGTATGTACAAACGATAAGCGGCGTGTTTTATAAGTATCCGCCGTCGTTTGTTAAATTGGTTTACCGCGAAGTATTAAATCCATCAGAAATTTTTGAGAAAGTAACGGTTGCCAATTTTAAAAAGAATGTCGGTGAATTATTAAAACTTATTGAACGAGGTAAACAGTTAGGCATGTTCAGAAATGATTTGGACAATGAGAAAATTTTACTGATGCTTATATCTGTAATTAATTTTTACTTTTTGTGCCGTCCGCTGCATACCAGAATTATAGAGCAGGACGAAAAATTTACTTCAGATTATTTGCAGCAGGTACTGAGCGTGTTTTTGCAGGGAATTGAGGTAAACGGAGATGAAAAAGCATAAATTTATTATAGGTATAATGGTTGCACTGCTTTTAATTGCGGCAACGGGTTACAAATTATATTTGCAGCAGCAGGCAGAACAAATTTTAACCGGAACGGTAGAAGCCACAAAAGCAGATATTGCGCCGCGCATTGGCGGTTATCTGCGCGTGCGCACGGTTAAGGAAGGTGAGCGGCTGAATAAGGGCGAACTTGCAGCACAAATTGATACACGTGATTTGGAAGCGCAGCTTGCCGAAAACAGGGCGGCTTATGCTAAAGCACAGTCGCAGCTTACAGATTTATTAAAAGGCGCACGTCCGCAGGAACTGCGTGAAGCGGCAGCTAAAACAGCGGCAGCGCTTTCTGTTTACGAACAGGCACATGCTGACCGCCTGCGTTATGAAAAACTGTATGCCGATGGCGCAGTAGCGCGGCAGCAGTATGATAAGGCTTTGGCTGATGATTTAGTGGCAGCTAATGATTTAGCGGCAGCGCGTGAAGCGGAGGCGCTGCTTTTGGCTGGCAGCAGAATAGACGAAATTGAAGCGCAGCGGGCGGAAGTTAAACGTGCGGAAGCGGCAGTTGCAGCGGCGGAAGTAAATTTAAAGGATGCTTCGTTATACAGTCCGCTGGATGGCGTGGTACTCAGCAAAAATTATGAGGTTGGCGAATATGTGGCGGCAGGTATGGCTGTGCTGACCATTGCAGACTTAACCGATTGCTGGGTGCGTGTCTATATTCCTTCAGATGTTTTGGGCAGCATAAAAATCGGACAAAAATGCAGTGTCAGCATTGATGCTTACCCGGATAGAACTTTTGAAGGGGAAATTACGGAAATCAGCGACAGCGCAGAATATACGCCGCGGCAGAGCATTACAAAACGTGAGCGTGCAAATTTGGTATTTGCTGTTAAAGTAGCATTGCCAAATGAGGAGGGCATCTTTAAACCGGGCATGGTAGCGGATGTTATGCTGCCATGACTGATTATGCAATAGAAACAAGGGATTTAACCTGTAAATTCGGCAATTTTACTGCGGTTGACAAATTAAATATTCATGTGGAACCGGGGCAGATTTACGGATTTTTAGGTTCTAACGGCAGCGGAAAATCAACAAGCATCCGTATGTTGTGCGGTTTGTTAAAGCCCGCAGAAGGAAGCGGCACTGTGCTTGGGTATGATATAGTGACGCAGGCGGAAAAAATTAAGGAACATATCGGTTACATGTCGCAGAAGTTCAGTTTGTATTTGGATTTAACGGTGTTTGAAAACCTTGATTTTTATGCGGGCATGTACGGCTTGCGCGGCAGTGAAAAATATATACGCATTGATGAAATGATTTCTGATATGCAGCTTGAAGATAAGCGCAATGCTCTTAGTTCAACGTTAAGCGGCGGGCTTAAACAGCGCCTAGCGTTGGCGTGCGCTATTTTACACAAGCCTAAGCTGTTGTTTTTAGATGAACCTACAAGTGCCGTTGACCCTATTTCACGCCGCAGCTTCTGGCAAATTATCCACGGATTGGCGCTTGGCGGCACAACTATGGTGGTAACAACGCATTTTATGGAAGAAGCGGAACATTGTGATGAAATGGTGTTTCTTGATGCAGGCAAAATGGTAGCACAGGGCAGCCCCAAAGAATTAAAGGCAAGCATCAGGGAAGTTCTGGTGAGCATTGCCAGTGATGATTCCATTAAACTGCGTGAAGAAATAAGGCGCGCCGTACCGGTGCTTGATGCGTATATTTTTGGGCGAGAACTGCGCATATTGATGCGCCGTGAAGATATGGACGCTCTTTCCGGTTATGCTTATAAAATTATAGAGCCAAGCATGGAAGACGTTTTTTCGTATTATCTTGATAAGCGGAAAGGCGGTGGCATTTTATGAGCAGGCTGCTGGCGCTTTTAAAAAAAGAATTTATACAAATGCGGCGCGATAAAGTATCGCTGACAATAATGCTGCTGATGCCTGTATTTCAGCTGATTATTTTTGGTTTTGCCATTAATACGGATGTTAAGCATTTAAAAACGGCGGTGTTTGACCAATCGCTGACACAGGAAAGCCGTGAACTGCTTAACAGTTTTACGGCAAGTGAATATTTTGATATTGTTTATGTGGAAGGCAGTTTGGAAAGCGTTAATTACCGCCTTGACAGCGGCGATGCCAAAGTTGGCATTATTATACCGCCGGATTTGGACAGTAATTTGGAACACAACCGGCCAACACCTATACAGGTTCTTGTCGATGCAACCGATTCCCAGTCGGCAGGTTCCGCAATAAGTGCGGCGCAGTCTATCGGCATGCTTAAATCCCAGCAGGCACTGGCAGAACGAAGCGGCCTGCATAATACGGCTGCCAATTTATATGATGTGCGTGTCCGCGCCTGGTACAATCAGGATTTTGTAACGTCATTTTATATGGTGCCGGGTCTGATGGGTACAATTTTAACGCTGACCATGGTTATGATAACATCCATGGCAATAGTACGCGAGCGTGAAACCGGCACTTTGGAACAGCTTATGGTAACGCCGCTGAAAACATGGGAACTGATGTTAGGCAAGATAATACCATATATTTTTGTCGGCTATGTGCAAATAACGGTTGCGCTGATGGCGGGGCTGTTTGTATTTGATGTGCCTGTGCGCGGAAGTTTGATTTTATTGTATGTGCTTTCGCTGTTTTTTATAGTGGCATCACTGGCGTTTGGCGTTTTAATTTCTACTTATGCGCAAACGCAGATACAGGCAATGCAAATGTCATTTTTTGTTATTTTGCCAAGCATTATGCTTTCGGGGTTTGTTTTTCCACGGGAATCAATGCCGCAGATTTTTTACTGGCTTGGTGATTTGCTGCCGCTGACATATTACCTGCAAATTTTGCGCGGAATTTTTTTGAAAGGCAACGGACTGGCCTTTTTGTGGGGACAGGTAGCGGCGCTGATTATGTTTATTCTGCTCACGCTTGGATTGAGCATTAAAAAATTTGTGAAAAAACTTAACTGAAAATATAATAAAGGTCCTCCGGTATGTTATAATTTACTTATATAAACAATGGCATATCCGGAGGATTTATGAATATAGGAGCAAGGCTGGAAGCAGTGGCAAAACTGGTTCCGCAGGATTGTGTACTGGCTGATATAGGTACGGACCACGCATATCTGCCGGTGTGGCTGCTGCAAAAAGGACATATTAAAGCCGCTGTTGCAGCAGATATTGCCGCAGGCCCGTGCAGGGCTGCGCAAACAAATGTTGGCATGTATGGGTTAAAAAATAAAATAGAAGTGCGCATGGGCAGCGGGCTTACTGTTTTAAAACCGGGAGAAGCCGATGGCGCTGTTATTGCCGGTATGGGCGGCAGTACTATTATTGAAATATTAAAGGAAAGCCCGGAAGTTGCGTCCAAACTTAAATTTTTAATTGTACAGCCAATGGCAGGCGCCGCAGGGCTGCGCAAATGGGCGTGCGAAAACGGCTGGCGCATTGCAGATGAGGAACTGGCGGAAGAACCACAGCATTTGTATGAAATAATTTTACTGGAGCATGGCAGCGAGCCAATACACAGCGAACTTGAATATGAAAT
>USHB01000124.1 GCA_900554395.1 uncultured Phascolarctobacterium sp. | reverse complement strand
TGTGATATGCGAAAATAGTTCTGCAATTTCTTTTTTATAAGCTTCAAAGCCTATTTCGCGTTGGCGGCAGAATCCTTTGTAAAATTCTTCTTCCTCACAGCCTTCCATTTCATCATCAAACTCATCTTGTTCCATATCTAAGTAATAGTCATCTCCTGCACAGGATGCACGTTCCATCAAAATATCAAGTTCTTTTTTTCTTTCTTCTGATAGCATGATAATCTTCTCCTTTTTGTTTAATTTGCAATAAAAGGTAATTTGCAGATTAATCCCAGACGATGGCCAGACAATTAAAATTATTTGGAACGGGCGGTACGCACGAATAAGTATTTAATTCAGATGCTTTTATTGTAATTATTCCGTCAGAACATAACCACTCGCAATTTACTGATTTTTCTAATTGCGCGGGCATAATATCTGTACAAATAATGATTGTATCTCCAGCAAGAATTAATTCTTCTTTGCCGTTATTTTCTATAATTTCCGTATCATAGTGCAAAGCAACGCGCACCCAGGCTACATCAGGAATTAATTCAACTTTTTGCAGCATATCCCATATTTCTGCAAGTGTTGGACGCCCAAATTCCCATTGGTTCGGAGCGATAGAGTCTTCTTCGGTGTTGCCGCTAAAAAATTCATCAAGCGTCAATAAGGGCAGGCGGTCTTCGTTGTCCTTCAATATTTTTTTGAATTTGTTCAACTCTATCATAGCGTCAATTTACCTCCCCAATTACAATACTTTGCTTTAATTATATTTTAGCACAAATAAAGCAGGATTATAAAAGCGTTTCTGCGTTTGCTTATGGTAAAATATAATTAACGAATCAGCCGGAAATTTTTGCAGGGGAGGTTTGTTTTATGCAGACGTTGGATGAAATACGCAGCCGCATTGAAGCGCTGGGGCTTGGGTTTAAGTTTGTAAAACCAGTAAAAACAAGCATGAACGGCATAGAACGCGAAACATGGCTGCTGGATTATCAAGGTTCACAATTTGTTTATGTGGCCGGGCAGAAAAATGTTGTTTTGGGCTGGGATGTTAATAAATGCTCTGTTGGCGAAGGCGTGCTTAAAGGGCTTAAACAGGATTTTGCAGGCTGGCAGGCTTATTACCGGAACGAAATTGACGAACTGCACGAGTATTATGATGAAGAAATTGACGAAGCCCGTGCTGCCGGTAATGCAGAAGAAGGTGAAAAACTGTGCTTGGAATTGCAGCAGGAATTACAGGACAGCGAAGAACGCCGCCGGGAAGCAGGCTATGAAAACTGGGATGATTTTTTAAAGCTGTGGAAGGAACATCTTTCACAGTGCTTATCGCCGCTGCGTACTGCTGATATTGGCGATATGCTTGTTGAAGTTGACAGCAATTATTTGGATAAAGATGCGGCGACTTTAGAGGAGGCTGTGCGCACATTAAAAACAGCGCCATTTACGCTGGCAACGGAAGACGAGTGGGAGTATCTTTGCAACGGCGGAGCGCGCACCTTATTCCGTTGGGGTGATAGTTTGGAGGGCGTACTGGACGAAATTTACGGAGTGAGCGCGGTTGGCGAGGACAAAGCAAAGCCGGTGTTGGAGCATCCCAATATGCTGGGGCTGTTTATTGCCTATGATTCTTACAAAAATGAAATTATAGATAATGTAAATTATACCAAAGGCGGCGATGGAGGCGGGTCTCTTTGCGGCGCTGACGGCACAATTTACGTTTTGCCGTGTTATACTGCTTTTTACCGCAACAAGGTAAATACAGCATACAAATTATCTAAAGGTTATTATGCTTACCGGCGCATTATAAGGCTGCCGTAAAAAAATAACCTGCCGTGCGTAAAACGCAGGCAGGTTATTTTTATTGGTAACTCATTGTGCAGCGGCTAAAACTTGCATTGCCGCTTTATATCTGCAAAGTTTTGATTTTCTGCATATTGCCTGATAAATGGGAATTGTTCAATTAGCATTAATTATATGACGCCGGATAATCCTGTTTTTACAAGATATTCAAAAATATCAGGAAACACCGCTTCCTGTTCTATTGCATTGTTATCATGGTCATAAAAAACAACTTCTTCACTGCACTTGCCATTTTCTATTTGGAAAGCGTAATAATCTCCGCACTCATTATCGGCTATAAAAAGCAAATCTTTTACTTTCTCCGGGTTATGTTTATAAATGGAAAAATAGCTATTCTTATCTAAGGAATAGATTATTGTAAATCCAAAATAGCCGCCGCCAAAATTCAAGAGAAATTGTATGTATTTTTCTGGCAAGATAATTTGATATTGGTCCTGGAAGGCAAGCACATCTTCCATTGTGGGAATTTTGTCATGCTCCAATTCGAAAAAATGAGGATGTTTTGTTTTGACGTTTCCGACAATTTCCGTAAATCTTGCAAAATCCATAATCTTTTCCCCTTTAGGCAGGTGTTTAATTGGTATGGCGTGCGGCGGCGCGTTTCAGGCTGAGGCCGATGCGGTTTCGCTGTTCGTCAATGCTGATAATTTCTGCTTCGACAATATCGCCGACAGCAACCACGTCAAGCGGATGGCGGAAGGGTTTGGCGCTGAGTTCGCTTTTATGCACAAGTCCGCTTGTTTTAAGCCCGATATCGATAAAAGCGCCGAAATCAACAACGTTCTGCACGCGCCCTTTAACAAGGCTGCCAATGGCAAGGTCGCTTAATTTGGCAACGTGTTTGCGTGTTAACGGCGGTGGTGTGTCTTCACGCGGGTCGCGGCCGGGGCGCGCCAGTGCCGCTAAAATATCCGTTACGGTGGGCAGGCCTGCATCAAGCTGCGCGGCAATGGCATAGGCATCTGCGTGGGCGGCTGCCTGCTGTAATTCTGCGGTGGCGCAGTCTTTTAAGGTAAAGCCCAAAAGTTTAATGATGTTTTCCGTAAGTTTGTAGCTTTCCGGGTGTACGCTGGTGTTATCCAGCGGGTTGGCGCTGCCTGCAATGCGCAAAAAGCCTGCGCACTGGGTAAAGGCGGCGGGACCGAGACGGCTGACTTTTAAAAGTTCTTTGCGGGCGGTAAAGCTGCCGTGCTCATCGCGGTAAGCGATGATGTTTTTGGCAACGGTGGGCGTTACGCCTGCCACATAGCTTAAAAGCGCGGGTGAGGCGGTATTAAGTTCCACGCCGACATGGTTTACGCAGCTTTCTACCACGCCGGTAAGCGTTCCGGCAAGTTCTTTTTGGTTAACGTCATGCTGGTATTGCCCAACGCCGATGGCTTTAGGCTCAATTTTAACAAGTTCTGCCAAAGGGTCCTGCACGCGGCGGGCAATGGAAACCGCGCCGCGCAGCGATACATCAAGCTCCGGCAGTTCTTCGCGCGCCAGTTTGGAGGCAGAATATACAGATGCTCCTGCTTCGCTGACGATAGTGTAGGCGATATTCAGTTTATGTTTTTCAATAAGCTGCGAGGTAAATTCTTCTGTTTCGTAAGAAGCTGTGCCGTTGCCGATTGCAACCAGAGTTACGCCGTAAGTGCTTACAAGGTTTAAAAAGGATGCTTCGGCCTGCGCTTTTTGCCGGTCACTGCCGGTAAGGTACAAAGTATCTGTTGCCAGTGTTTTGCCCTGCGGGCTGATAACTGCGGCCTTGCAGCCGGTGCGGTAGCCCGGGTCTAAACCGAGTACGGTATGCCCGGCGATTGGCTGCTGCAATAAAAGCTGGCGCAGATTGGCGGCAAAAACACTTATCGCCTGTTTTTCGGCTTTTTCGGTAAGTTCGTTTCTTATTTCGCGTTCCAGCGAAGGGAAAATAAGGCGCTTGTAACTATCTGCCAGGGCGGAGTTATACATTTCCGTCCAAACGGTGTGCTGCTGCACTTTTAATTTGCGTGCCAGTTTTTCAAGCATGGCTTCCTGCGGATATTTAAGGCTGACTTTTAAACAGCCTTTGGCTTCGCCACGGTTCAGTGCCAGAATGCGGTGCGGCGGCAGGCGGTGTACAGGCTCTGCATAATCGCTGTACATTAAAAAATCTTTGGCTTCCGTTTCGTCTGCGGCAAGCGCCGAGGCAAGTTCTGCGTTCTTCCACAGTTCGCGGCGGATAAAATCGCGCACGGCGGCATCGTCCGAAATGTTTTCGGCAACAATGTCCATTGCTCCCTGCCATGCTTCGGCGGCAGAAGTTACGCCTTTTGCTTCATCAATATGCAGTGCGGCAAGTTTTTCAAGCGGCATCGGCGGCTGCGCCTGCTGCATGATGAGTTCCGCCAAAGGTTCAAGCCCACGCTCGCGGGCAATTTGCGCGCGCGTACGTTTTTTGGGACGGTAGGGCAGGTATAAATCTTCCAGTTCCTGCATTTTTACGGCGCTGTTAATTTGCGCTTCCAGTTCCGGCGTCAGTTTTTCCTGCGCAGCAATGGCGGCAAGTATTTCGCTGCGGCGTTCTTCAAGCTGGCGCAGATAGCGTGCGCGTTCATCAATGGTGCGCAGCGCTTCTTCATCCAGTGTGCCGGTAGCTTCCTTGCGGTAGCGGGCTATAAACGGTATGGTGTTGCCGCTGTCCAAAAGTTCCAGCGCGGCATGCACCTGCTGCGGTTTAACTTTCAGTTCGGCAGCTATAATCTGTTCAAGCGTCATATTATACCTCGTTTTCATAAAATGATATTATTAAATTCGCCGCGGCACTGTAAAATCCTTGTGGCGTTTTAGTGAAATATCTTTGTTAATTGATAATAAATATTGACAAAGAAATCCTTATTTTATATAATTATTTTGAAAAATCAGCGTTTAAATCTGTATCGCCGCAAGGCTTGCAGAAAGGAGGAGCCAATGTTAACCAACAGCGAACTTACCGCAATTCTGCGTGAAAACGGCTATAAAGTTACGCCGCAGCGCCTTGCTGTGTATGAAACCCTGGCTGCGACGCACGAGCACCCCAGCGCGGAGATGCTGTATAAAACTCTGCGCCCCAAATATCCTTCCATGAGTTTTGCAACCGTTTATAAAACTGTGGAGATTTTGAACAGGCTGCATGTTATTCAGATTATCAATACCGGTGAGGACAGCTTCCGTTATGATGCCGACATCACCGACCACCACCATGTGCAGTGCACCTGCTGCGGCAAGGTGGAGGATTTGTTTAATGTTGATGCAGGCGCCATTATGGCCGATGCCGAAAAAGAAAGCGGTTATAAATTGAGCGGGCACCAGTTTTATTTTTACGGTGTTTGCGAAAACTGCCGCAAAAAACATTAAGCTGCTCGGTTTGGGACCCTTTGAGGGTCCCATTTGTTTTTTGTGGCGCGGCTTTTATAAAGTTTTATAAAAATTTACTTTTTTATCAATC